>JAIXOY010000065.1 GCA_027486525.1 Pseudomonadota bacterium | reverse complement strand
TCATCCCCGTCATCAACAAGATCGATCTTCCGCACGCGGATGCGGACAAGGTCGCCAAGGAAATCGAAGACGTCATCGGCATCGTCGCTGACGATGCTCCTCGCGTTTCCGGTAAATCAGGGATCGGCGTCGATCTATTGCTCGAAGAGATCGTGAGACGTGTGCCGCCTCCGGTAGGTGTGGGGTCAAAGCCTTTGCAGGCGCTGATCTTCGACTCCTGGTTTGATGCCTATCGTGGAGTGATCGTGCTGGCCCGTGTGATGGAAGGTACTCTTCGCGTGAAAGATAAGATCCACTTCAAGAACAGTCACATGGATCACGAGATCCTGAAGCTCGCCGTCAGCACGCCGTTCTACCAAGAGGTCGATGAGCTCGGTGCCGGCGAAGTCGGCATGATCATCTGTGGCATCAAAACCATTCGCGACGTGAAGGTCGGCGACACCATCGTCCACGCGGCCCAGAAAGATTCGACGCCGCTCTTGAAGGGCTACAAAGAAGTGAAGCCCATGGTTTTCTGTGGTGTCTTTCCGGTGGACTCGGAAGAGTACGAAGTGCTGAAAGATGCTCTCGAGAAACTCGCCCTGAATGACAGTTCATTCACGTACGAACCGGAATCGTCGCAAGCCCTGGGCTTCGGTTTCCGTTGCGGTTTTCTTGGTCTCTTGCACATGGACATCATCCAAGAGCGTCTCGAGCGCGAGTTCAACCTGGCCTTGATTTCGACAGCGCCATCTTGTGCGTACGAAATCCACACGACGAAGGGTGAAATCATCATGATTGAAAACCCGTCGAAGCTTCCGGATGTGACGTTCATCGAATGCATCAAAGAGCCGACTGTTAAATTGTCGATCCACTTGCCGAATGAGTACGTTGGGAAAATCATTAAACTCTGCGAAGACCGTCGTGGTACTCAGCAAGCCATCAACTACATCACAGAAGACCGCGTTCAACTCATCTACCTGCTGCCGCTTTCGGAAATGATGTACGACTTCTACGACCAGCTGAAGTCTCTGTCGAAAGGTTACGCGTCGATGGACTACGATCTCCATGAATACATGGAAGCGGATCTCGTGAAGCTCGACGTGCTCTTGAACGGCGACAAGGTGGATGCGCTTTCGATCATTACTCATCGAGACAACTCGTTTAATCGCGGCCGCGACTTGACTCACAAACTCATGAAGCTCATCGATCGCCAGCAGTTTGATATCGCGGTGCAAGCGGCCGTGGGTGCCAAGATCATCGCGCGGGAAACTATTAAGGCGCTTCGAAAGAACGTCCTCGCCAAATGCTACGGCGGTGACATTAGCCGTAAACGGAAGCTCCTCGAGAAGCAGAAAGAGGGTAAGAAGCGGATGAAAATGGTCGGGAACGTTGAGATTCCTCAAGAAGCTTTCTTGGCAGTATTGAAGGTCGACGAGTAGAATTTACCGAATGTTAGAACTCATCGATACCCACATTGAGAAGATGCTCACCACCTACACCCAGGGTGAATACTTCGAACGTTTGAAGCAGGCCAAGGAAGCGTACATCGCGCTCACCGGAAAGCTCGACGAAGACAAAGACGAATTCGAAAGCCGCATGAACTGCTTCAACGAGTGGTACCTGTTTCAGTGGAAAGACGAGAGCGGAAAAAAGATCGTCGAAGACTACATTCGCCGCGAGCAACTCGACGAAGATCTTTCCCAGGCCTTCTTGAACGTGAACCACTCACTCCTCGAATTCAGTAAAACGAATTTCCGGAAGCAGATCGTCCTCCTAGATATTCTGCATGACGAGAAAGTGAATCTTGCGAAAGGGCACCGCCACATCGGCCTCGTGGAAGACGACCTCTTCATCGGCCGCGTGATTCGCTACAAGAGCGAGAACTACCTTCTTCATGGCGTCTGCACGCTTCCGCAGAGCATCCGCTCCATCCTCAAGAAGCAGTCGAAGAAAGTTCGGAAGATGAATTCGTTTGAAGAAGAATTGAAGTTCTTGCTCAGTCTCGAATCACTCAAGACCAAGTCGATGCACTACCAGCACATCGAGCCGAGCAAAATTTTCGTCTTCAGCTAGCGGCTACTTCCGGCGCAGGGCCAGCCACGGAATGAAGCCGAGTAGGTTAAACAGCATCACGACCAAGAAATACATGTTGAAGAAGTTCGCTCCGTTCGGTTCGCCCGCAATGGCGAAGAGCGATTCAAACGCCGCGTGTCCCACACCCAGGCCCCCGGGCGCGATCGGAATGGCCACGGCCATGAAGCCCAGAGGAATGAAGCTCAACACGAGATCGAGCGAGAGATCCGTCACGAACTGTGGACTGACCAGCAGATAGAAAATCACCACCCCAAGAAATTGCACGACAATGCTAATGAGGATCGCCCAGCCAATCTGCGGGCGGGCGGCGATCAGATCATTCCAAAGCTCAAGAATCCGATCGACAATTTTAAGCTTCGGCAAAAAGCGTTTGAGCTGATTGAGCGTCTGACGAATGAGTCCAGGAAAGAAGAAGAACGCCGCCAAACTTGTCACGACCGCGGAGAGAAGAAAAAAATTAAACTTCAAGAGCGGTGCGAGCTTGGGTGAGAGGCCAATCAGCGTGCCGTAGTTCAGCACGGAGAAGAAGCCCATGAGTAGAACCAGTCCCGTCACTCCCATGAGACGATCGAGGAAGCAAGAGAACAACAGGAAGGGCGTGGAGAAGGCTTCGTCTTTTTTGCGGACGTAAAAAATTTTAATCACGTCACCGGTGACACTGCCCGGCAGAACCGAGCTGAAGAACATGCCAATCCAGTTGACGAGGAAGAGTCCCGTGAGGGGTTGGGGGCGAGTGGCCCGAGCGCTCAGCAGATGTCGCCAGCGCCAGGTGCAAAGAAACAGGTTGAAGAAGCAGAAGAAGAAAGCGAGCAAGAGACGGTGCGGATAGCGGCGCACCTCGGCGATCACTTCCCAGTTGAGCTTGCCTGATTGAGTCAGCCACCACAGAAGACCTGCGGCGACGAACGCCTTGAGGAGATTGAGCAGGACTTTCTTGAGCATGGATTGATGATAGCCCAGATAAGTGCTATCGATAACTCAAAAGGAATCTCATGAAAATTGCCGCCATTCAGCTTGAATCTAAACTCGATCCCCAAGTGAATCTGGCCGCGATTCGTCAGCACCTTGCTGCCGCTCGTGAGGCAGGAGTGACCGCTGTGTTCCTGCCAGAGGTTTTCTACTCCATTTCAAACGGCCTCGTGCCAACACCGTTCTTGGTCATCGATGGCAACGAGCACTGGAAAGCCATCCAAAAACTTGCGATTGATTACAAGCTGTACCTGGTGGGTGGGTCTGTGGCGACTTCGGCCAATGGCAAGATCATGAACCGCAGCTACAACTTCGCCCCCGATGGTACGGAATTGGGTCGGTATGACAAAACTCATTTGTTTGCCTGTGATCTCTCCAAGCACCCGTCGGCCACCGTCATTGATGAAGGCAAGATCTACACCGCGGGTTCCAAGACCTTGATGATCGACATCGAGGGCTGGAAGCTCGGTGTCGCCATTTGTTTTGATCTTCGCTTCCCTGAACTCTTCCGTTGGTACAGCTCTCACGGTGCCACCGTCTTAACGATTTCCTCCGCATTCACAGTTCCCACCGGCAAGGCCCATTGGCACACGCTGGTGCGCGCGCGCGCCATCGAGAATCAGTGTTATGTCGTCGCCGCTGGCCAGTGGGGCACTCACAACGATCGCATGAAGACCTTTGGCCATTCATTGATCGTTGATCCGTGGGGCGAAGTCATCGCTGACGCTGCTGAAGGCGAGAAGATGATTATGGGAGAGTTTGATCATGCACGCATAAAGCAAGTGCGTGAACGTCTCGACGTGCTACGCGATCCCACTAAACCGCACTGGATTTAGGTGAGGTACGGAGCGTCGCCGGTGGTGTGATCCGTCACGTCTACCACTTCGATGATGTCCGGAAAGTTCTGCTTAATCAGTGTCTCGATGCCACCCTTGAGTGTGGCCTTCGAACTCGAGCAGCCATGACAGCCGCCGTGAAATTTCACAAACAGCTTGTTGTTATCGATGTCGATGATCTCGACGTTACCACCATGTTGGGCAAGGGCGGGACGCACCTGTTCATCAAAGAGTTTTTCGACTTGGGCGAGCATAGACGCCTCGTTTAAAGAGAGTAAGGACGCTGCGTGGTGAATTCGCGCAACAGCGCTTGCAGTTGGCGAGAAGGACCCGCGGGAGAGAACGGTTTAACCCAGGTGATGCTTTCTACAACACCTTGTTGAGACACTTTAAAAATACGACCTCTGTCAGCTGCAGCAGCGTAGAACCAAGTCGGCGAAAGTGCCGCGTCGACGCCCATCTGCACAAAACGAAGCTGTTTGAATTGGGGGTCTTCAATTTTCAAGGGCTGACGAAGATCCAACCAAGCGGCCGAAACCGCACCATCTTCTAGCGCAACAACGAGCGTTGATTGATCAGGGAGAACGTAGACGAGTTCACGTTCTGTAGCCGAGTTCGGTTCCCCTAGGAAGGCGAGTTCTTCGACTTTCAGGCCAACGTGCAAAGGCGCGAGGCTG
>JAIXOY010000104.1 GCA_027486525.1 Pseudomonadota bacterium | reverse complement strand
ATGGGTGGACTGCAGAACCCTTATTTGGCGCAGTCTCCGTATAGCCAGCCAATGGGTGTCTACGGTTACGGCCGCTAAGATTTAAACAGCAGTACAAATAAAAAAGCCTCCTTACGGAGGCTTTTTTTATGCTTAGAAATCAATTCCAATTCGCATGCCGGTTCCGAGAATGTTCTCGGTGGCGATGGAGTCGTTCGCATCGTTATCGAAGGCGTAGTAATCACCCACGAGCCAGTAGGCGAGGAAGCCAGAGATTTTCACGTTCGGATTCCACTGGTAGTCGAAGCCGAAGTCGAACTCATAGCCGTAGTCATCTTTCTGGTCTTCGCTTGCAGCAAAGCGGTAGTTCTCTTCGTGGTGATAAGCGTCCTTACCATTCTTTGCCGTTTCCATGGCGGTCGCCATGATCAAGGCGCCGTTCCAGGTCCACTTGTCAGTTTTGTAGTGAGTGTGGAGTTTCAAGAAACGTGCGTTGGCGATGCCGCTATCGAAGATGTTGTTGCTGCCTTCATTGAAAGCTGGGTAGTTGTAGCGGAACATCAACTCCGCAATATGATAGTTCGGGTTCAACTGCATGCCTTCAAAGCGTTGTGTTTGACCCTTGTCGCCGCCGACCTGGCCAAAATGAACACCCACGTCCCAGCGGACATTCGGGCTCCACATGGATTCGACGAGAACAGAAGAGCTCGAGATGCGTGACTCATTGCCGTCGGCGTACACATCACCGTAGTCACCGGCGAGAGTAGGAACTTCGATGGAGAGAGAATACTTTTCCCATTTTTTTGAAAGGTAAGCGTCGAGCAACGTGACGTCAGTGTTCCCGCGAGGGTTGGCGTTGCCAGAATAGTAGAGTGCGTTTCTTGTTTCAGAAAAACGTTTAGCGTAAGCGATCGCCAAAAGCATGTTGGTGCTCTTGTTGTCGTAGGCCGCCACAAGCCCCATCTCGCGCACATCGCGGCTGCCGTTGGCTTCCGCACGATTTTTTGTATCGTCGTATGTTCCTAACCGAGCCCAGTGAGGAGTCAGCGCAAAGTTACCGATGCGCATTTCACCCTGAATACCATCATACTGCGTGAAGAAACGATCGAACGTGCCCTTGCCTTCGTTTAAGATCGCGCCAGAGCCGAAGCCCTTTGCGAAACGACCAACTTTTACCATCGCTGTATCAGCATAAAGTTCAGCGTAGAGTTGATTAACATTTAAGGTACTGCGTTGAGCAGGCACTGTGCTGTAGTAGGCATTGCTGCCTGAGTCTGGGTCCTGAGTTTGGGTTGAGTTATCACCCATAAAACCACCGCGTGTGTGGCCTGTCGAAAATTCACCCTTTACCGAAACGGCATCATTCACAATCATGTGAGGATTGAGCTTAAAGACGTAGGTTTGAAAGTGAGCGGCGTCGTCATTGCTCTCGATACCCTGGGTACCGTTCGGAGTGTTGTCGACGATGTCGTCTTTGGTCCGACGAATATTGTTGATGAGGGTGGTATCAAAACCAAGCGAGCCTCCCCAGTCGATGGGAAGCGCCATGGCGGAACCAGCAGAAAACAGTAAACCCATCGCCAATAATTGTTTGGTCGAGCGCACAATAACTCCTTAAATGCGGGAAAGTCCCAGAAAGACGATAGAGCAAACCCTTTCAGTCTGTCCAAAAAAAGCCCATAAGGCTCTCGCTAACTCCGCGTCATTCCATGGCTTCTTCCTTGCCATTACTGCTTGGGCCAGGCTACATTTGGGTCACAATTTTTTTGCATTGTAGGGGCGTCGACAAGTGGTAAGTCAGCAGATTTTGATTCTGCCATACGCAGGTTCGATCCCTGCCGCCCCTACCACTTTTTCAGAGGAGAGATAACATGAGACGGATTGTCTTAGTTTCCGGTTCCTCTATCCCGTATCTGTCGAAGAAGATTTCCGAATTCCTCGACGTTCCTCTCGTGAATCCTCAGATCCGAAAATTTGCTAATGGTGAAATCTACTGTGAGATTGAAAAGAACGTTCGTGGTGCGGATGTTTTTGTTCTCCAATCCACTTGTTCTCCGGTTAACGATTCGTTGATGGAATTGTTGATCATCGTCGATGCACTCAAGCGTGCTTCTGCGAATTCGATTACGGCCGTGATTCCCCATTACGGTTACTCGCGGCAAGATCGAAAAGCCGCTCCGAGAACTCCGATTACAGCGAAGCTGGTCGCGGACTTACTCACGGTTGCGGGAACTTCACGTGTCGTCACGATGGATCTCCACGCTGGTCAGATTCAAGGTTTCTTTAACATTCCATTTGATAACATTTTTGCTTCACCAGTAATTCTTGATTACGTTCGCAAAAATATCCCCCCGGATAATCTGGTGTGCGTTTCTCCGGATGCTGGTGGTGTTGAGCGTGTTCGTCACTACGCTAAAAAACTTACGACTGAACTTGCGATGATTGATAAGCGCCGTACGGGTCCAAACGTAGCTGAAGCGATGAACGTTGTCGGTGATGTGAAAGGCAAAGACTGCATCATCATCGACGATATGATTGACACCGCAGGGACCCTGGTTCAAGCCGCTCAGGCACTCAAGAAGAATGGCGCGAATCGTGTGTACGCTGCAGCCACGCACGCCATCTTCAGCGATCCCGCGATCACTCGTATTGCGGAATGCGAAGCCCTTGAAGCCGTCATCACCACAGACACGATTCCGCTTTCCGCGGAAGGTAAAAAACTAAGTAAGATTGTGGTGCTCTCGACGGCCGATATTTTAGCCAAGGCCATTCATCGCACTTTTAACCACGACTCGGTGTCGTCGCTTTTCATCTAATATGTTTCGCTTGGTTGTTGGCGTCGGGAACCCAGGATCTGAATACGCCAATACTAAGCACAACATTGCCTGGCTTCTTTTCGACAGCTATCCCACCGTCCGATCGGCTAACTGGAAGAATAAATTCAAGGGCGAATTTTGTGACGTTGATATCAAGGGTCAAAAGACCACATTTCTCAAGCCTCTAACGTTCATGAATCTATCGGGTGAATCAGTTCAGCCCTTAGCCGCGTTTTATAAGATTTCGCCTGCTGAAATTTTGGTCATTCATGACGAGCTCGATATTCCATTTGGACAGGTCCATTTTAAGATGGGCGGCGGCCTCGCCGGTCACAACGGTCTTAAGAGCATCGCTCTATCGCTCGGGACCGATAATTTTGCCCGCATGAGAGTCGGAATTGGTCGTCCGATCCACGGAACTGTGTCCGATTGGGTGCTCTCGGGCTTTCCTAAAGAACAGCAGGCTTTCCTCTCATTGCTGCTGGAAAAGTTGCATGGCCCCCTAGAGGATTGTGTGTTATCCGGTATCCCGAAAGCATCACTAGTGAATAAAAAGCCGCTCATATGAGCGAGGAGTAGATCATGGGTTTGAACGTTGGCATCGTAGGACTTCCAAACGTCGGTAAATCGACGATCTTTTCTGCCCTCACCTCTGCTCCGGCCGAAGCGGCAAACTACCCGTTTTGTACCATCGAACCCAACGTCGGTGTTGTTCATGTTCCCGATGCTCGCTTGGATCGCATCGCTACCTTAGTCAAACCCGAACGGACTGTTCCCGCTATCGTTGAATTCGTCGACATTGCTGGTCTCGTGAAGGGTGCTTCTAAGGGCGAAGGTCTGGGTAACCAATTCCTGGGTCACATTCGCCAAGTGGGAGCTATCGCTCACGTGGTTCGTTGTTTCGAAGACGGAGACATTATCCACGTTGCGGGCAAAGTTGATCCAGTATCGGATGTTGAAGTGATCAACGTCGAACTCGCCTTGGCCGATCTTGAAACCGTATCAAAACGTCTTCAAGGCATCGATCGTTTGATCAAGAGCCAAGATAAGGTTGTTTCAACAAAAGCAAAAATTGCAAAACCCATTCTTGATAGTCTCACCAAAGCTCTTGGCGAGGGCAAGCCAGCTCGCAGCCTTCCACTCGATGCTGATGAAAGAGATGCCGTGAGTGACTTGCATCTCATCACGATGAAGCCTCTCATGTACGTGTGCAACGTTGATGAAGCGAATCTTGTTAAAGAAAACGAACACGT
>JAIXOY010000106.1 GCA_027486525.1 Pseudomonadota bacterium | reverse complement strand
GGAGACTCTGGATCATGGTGAGATGAGTCCGTGCAGCTGCTGCACCATGAAGGCGAAACTTTTCTTTAAGTCCGGGTCGATAAACTCCATGGCCTCGACGGCACTCAGGTTGCCCAGCAGCCAGTCGTTGGTATTGAGCGTGGGTCGCGCCTTGAAGGAATTGAGATTACCGATGTTATGCAGGCGAGCGATGAGGCGCCCGATCTGGCGGGACTCTTCTTTATTCAGTTCATCTTTCAGGCGTCCGCGCACCTTCGGAAACACGGTGTAAAGCAAACCCGTTTCTTCGTGCTTAAAAAGTGTCTCGCCATTTTTTGGCAGGGGAGACACCACCGGAATTTCGTATTCATTCAATTCGGCGAGGAAGTTGTGTTCTTCGCGCAGCGTGGCTTCGTTCCAGCGGCCTGGTCGATAGAATTTCACCACGACAGCGTCGGGAGCAAAGGGCCCTTCCGGCACCTCGATGGGGGCGACCTCGACATCGTAAACGCGGTTCTCAAGACTGTTGAGCGCCATGACCCGACCGAGAGGTCTCAGTCCGTGGGCGCGCATCGCCTGATCAATCACGTCGGGTGTCAGTGAGTAGAAAAACTGGGTGGGGCCTCCCCAAGGGGTCATGGTCTCACTCATGGGTTTCCTTTGCTCAAACTGCCTACAAAATGGGTCATCCTACCTTAGGGGCAGAAGCCTAAATCCCCTAAGTTGTGGCAGTGCGCTTGTTTGCTAAGTCCTTAGAGACTTATAATCATAGTTGAATAATCCAGAGGTTGTCATATGAAGTCATTAACTCTTTTGTTGTGGTTCGCTCTTCTCTTCAACACCCAAGCCGCCGTGGCCCAGGAAGGAGCACCCGACGACAGTCCGGTGCAGTCGTTCTCTCGCAGTGCCGCCTTCGCCCAGGTGTCTTCGAACGCGGGGAATCTCACCACCGGACTTTATTCTGGCGACGTGCCTCCCGCAGAATTCCGAGAAACACTCACTTCGATCACCAACGATCTTTACCTGAGTGGCTTCATCTCGCTGGCGCAGCTCAACGGCAAGCTCGCTGAGATCGAAGCCTGTCTCACCGCTCACCAGCAGGTACAAAGCAACAACTCCAGCGCCACGCGAGCACTTCGTCAGACCGCCTGTAACACGGCGGTGAACTACGCGCCGATGGAAGCGGCGGCGCCGGGCTGCACCGGTGTGAACACTGTCCTCGCCGGCTCACAGTGTTGCGGAAATTTCGTGGAAGGCGTCTCGGCAACTCTCGCGGCGGCGGCTCCCGGCGCGAAGGTCAACCAGGCCTGCCAAGAACACGCCGACTGCGCGTCGAAGATCTGTTCGAAAGGGGACGCTGCCGGTGCCGGCATCTGCGCACCGGTGATGGCGTGCTTCCCGACCATTCCCGTGAACTCCGAGTGCTCCACCGAGAACCCGAACTGCCAGGCCGGTGTGTGCCGTCGCCAAGAGTACGGCGTGTCCGGCGTGAGCTGCAAAGCCCTCAACGCCGTTTGTGTTGAAGCCACCGATTGCTGCTCAGGCACTTGCACCAGCGGAAAATGCCAAGACAAATACATCTGCGAGCTTTGCATCGAAGCGGGCAAGATTCCGGTCGGCAAGCAGCAGTGCTGCCGCGGCCTCATCCAAGGCATCGACAAAGATTGTACTCTGGAGATGCCACCGTTCATCTTGCCGGCCCCCGAAGCCTCGATCCCGCGCTCTCAGTTCTGGCGCCAGATCGCGAGCAACTTGTTCTCCCTAAAAGCCTCTGCGCAAGAAGTCGGCACGCCGAACGCACCACCGGTGACCTCGGGCAGTGCGAACACATCCCAGGGCAACTGGGTCAACGACGAAGCTCTCACAGAGAAACAGCTCGATCTCATCGAAGGCGAGGTCAAGGCCATCCTCACGATCAAGGACAAAGAAACGCGCAAGCAGGAGCTGCTCAAGATCTACGCCACTCGCAAGCAGTACGCCGCCGACAACGTGGCGCTCATCAAGGCCGGAAAAAACCCGGGCAAAGTGTTCACCCAAGAAGAGTACGTCAAGCGCTACAACATCCCGGCGATCACGCCGAAAGAACGGTCGAACGTCGAGATGTGTGAATTCGACACCGGCAAAGACAACTGGCTCGACTCCTCGAACCTGCTCCGCAACGCCGATCTCTTCGTGCGTGCCTTCGAGACCAGCTACTCGGGTCGCGGCACCCAGGACATGTGGCACCTGCTGAACGCCAGTGGCACTCCTAACCAGAAGAACCTCTACACGCGCACCAAAGACTTGATGAGTGATGTGCGCGAAAATCGTTATAAAACTCGCGAACAGTTGAAGTACCTCGATCTCTTGGTTTCCTGTCAGTGCCTCTACACTTTCGGGCCCGAGAAGTTCTCTCCAGAGAAGCAAGCGTTCTTCTTCACTCAATGTCTGGGCCAGGCGGAAAACAAGATCTGCCGGGACGGGGAGATGCGGGATGCCCTCAAGCTCCCCGACTCTGCCGAGCAGCCGTACAAAGACGGGGTGGAGTTCCCGAACTACGTCGCCATGTACATGGAGAAGCTGCAGAAAATGGCAGCGCAAGGTCGTCAAGGTGTGGATGACGTCGATAACACCGATTCTGGTGCTGCATGCATCAACCACGAAGAAGTTCTCGTGCGCTGGCTCCGCTTGCGTTCGTGCAATCAGATCGACGTGTTCATGGACACGGAAAAGGTCGAGACGGAACTGCAGACCATCGCCGAAGACCTCAACCGTGCGAAGAAGCCGGTGGCGCGCCTCACCAACTACTGGAACAGCCGTCTTTCACAGATGAGATCGGGTGGGGTCGATAAATCGATCGTCAAACTCTTCGACGACGATAAGACCAAAGACACTTGGTACCGGGGCTACGTGCACACCGAAAGCAAGGTGCATTCGTGGACGAAGAAAACCTTCAAGTTCCTGCTGTTCCTCATCCTCGCGCTCTTGGTCGTCGGACTGGGTGCGTTTGGTTTGATCGCCATGGGGTTGGCGGGAGCCATCGCCGGTGGTGTGTTGGGAGTGGGCCTGATGCTCTCCGGGGGCAGCGTCACCGGTGGCTTCAACGTCATCGAGTCCTTCAGTAAGGACTTCCCGAACGTGATCATCGAAGATCGCCTCGTCGAGAAGAAGAGCTGTGGGTTCCTCGGCCTCTTCTACTGCAAGACGTTCTACCGCATCCTGCACTGGCCGGCGTTCAGTAATAACCCTGGGATCGAAGGCGTCTTCCCGTGGAAGAAAAAAGAAGAACGCACGTGCGACCAGACACATCAAGCGGCCACGAGCTACCCAGGCATGGCGGGCAACCCGTGCTCTGGACCTTTCAAGGGCACCATGTGCGCCCGCAGCTTCTACCGTCCGCTGCCGGACGCCGCCATCACGAACGCCGCCGACTTCCAGCCGTGGAAGGAGTTCATGAACGACAAGACGTTGATGGATCCCGTGCTGCCGGATTTGTACGACGACGAACTGAACCTTGATTACAAGTGGGTGACCGAGGTCAACGACGGCTTCAAGAAAGGCTGCGCGTGGGCCCAGTCCCTCGGCAAAAAGAAAGCCGTGGCTTCCGACAAGTCTCGCTTCTTCCCGGACTTCGCGAAGTACATCGACGGCAGCGGTAACTTCATGCCGACCTACCAGTTCACGCAGGAGCGCATCGGCAAGTACAAGTCGGCCGTGAAGAAGTACGCCCTCTGCCGCGATCTGCGCGAGTGCGGCGGCAAGTACGAAGGAGCGAGCAGCAACCCGTGGGGCCACGGCGACATCTTCTGCCCGGCCGATCCCGCCAAGCCGTGCTCCGTGGAAAGCCAGCAGAACGCCGATCTTTTCGCGAACTACGTCTACCAACTTCACTTCAACTGGCGTCACATGTCAGGGCAGTCGGGGATCGGGTACCCGCTGGCCTTCTTGGAAAACTACTACCTCTCGCTGTTGCACAACGTCCGCTTGCTCACCACCTTGTCGATCCGTCGCGGGATCGAGCTGGATGATGCCTTCAACCGTTACGCCGAAGACTTGGCGATTCGTCGCGGCCGCTACCAGGTCAACGGGAACCAGTACGGCCTGACCATGGGTGCGAACCTTGAGGGGCGGCAGTTACAGAGTAACGTCTTCCGCGGCTTCCGCTCACTCGGGTTCCCTCTCTCGTCGGAGTTCCTGGGACTCCCTGCGGGCGCTGGTCTTCCCCGCAGTGGCAATGCCACGGGCCAAGGCAGTGCCACCGGATCCGCGCTAGCGTCCGGCTTCGAGCTGAACGTGCTCAATGCCGCTCGTCGCACGGCCGATCGTGTGGCCAAGGATAACAAAGCGAATTTGAATTTCCAGAAGCAGATCCAAGGTAATGCGGCCGCTTCGAAGCGCTTGGCCGCGGCCAGCAAGTTCTTCGGTAAGTTGAACTCGCCACTTTCCAGTGTGTCCGGCATGGCACGTCCGGGTGATAACTCGTCTTACTCCGGCATCGGCGGGAAGATGGGCACGTTGAATGGTTCCGGTGGCTCAACTGCGAAGAAAGGTTCTGGCGACGGAGAGCAAACTTATGGAGCTGTTGTTCCAACGAAGAACAGCGCCTCCACCGGTAATGGCGGATCAGGGTCGGTCTCTGGCTCGGGTTCAGGGTCTGGGTCCGGCGAAAGCTACGATGCGAGCAGCGCGTTTGGCAATGCCGGCGCCAACGGTGGCGCAGGTGGTGATGATAGCGGTGCGAACGGCGGAGCAGGTAACGGTAGAGATGCCTTGGGAGATGCGGCCCGCAGAACGGGCATGAAAGAAGGCGATCTTTCGAACATGCTGGATGCGGCCGATAAAAACCGCAACGGTGCTCTCTCGGGCTCTGAGAATGACTCACTCTTCGAGAAAGTCTCGAAGGCCTACATGCGAAACCTCGAGCGCGTCTTGATCAAGACCAAGGGTGCCGAGAAACCAGCGAAGAAAGAAGAGCAGAAAGACCCGGAAAAAGAAGAGATCAAAAAAATCTTCAACCAGTAACTTGATTCTTACCGGCGGCGCCAGCGTGCCCGCCGGTATTTTCTGCGCTTCTGTCTTTTCTCGATGGTGAAATCTTTAAGAGCTTCCGTCGTTAAAGAGAGCTGACGGCTAAAGAGCTCCACACCCAATTCGCTGCGCGAGACCAAGTGCACATTCCAGCTGGATTCTTCCAGCCAGGTTTCAATCGCCAGGAAATTTAAGCTACCGTCCTGGGCCACCACTCGCCACGGGTTCTCGTCCGTAGCTGCTGTTCCAGGATAGATGTTCCCATGCAAGGGGCTGGTGGTGAGCTCGAAGCTCAACTGTCCCAAGAGCGCGCGCGGAAACTGCATGAGCTCTGTCATGTGCCGGTCACCGGACACGAACACGAAGGGCGTCGGGATCTCTTTCAGCTGCTTTAAGAAGTTTTCAAAAGATCGTGGGTGCTTCCCTTCGTAAGATTCGTATTTGTGGTAGCCGCCGAAGAATTGATCGCCGGAGATGAGCCAGGTCGGTAGCTGCGAGGTCTTGAGCGCGTTGAGCGCCCAGGCCTCCTGCTCAAGTCCAAAATGTTCGCCCTCGCCAGGAGGATCGCGGAAGCTTCGATCATCTAGGAAAGCGAAGTGCATGCCGCGCAACTGCAGGCGCGAAGCCACCCCAGGGCCAGGAACCACATTATCAATGGGGAAGGCGGGCAAGAAGAACGTCTTGAAAATGGCCTGGGCTTCATCGCGCAAAGCGTAGCTTGCGCCACCGTCTTTTTGTCCGTAGTCGTTGTCATCCCAGATGCTGTGGACGGGCACGAGTTTTTTCCAGCGGTAAACATCCAGAGCACGGCGATGATCGACGTAGCGTTCCCAGAGAAGGGCCGGATCGCTGATTTCTTTTTCATCTTGGGCCGCGTAGACGTTATCGCCGATGAGAAAAACCCACTCCGGGTTTTGCGCCGCTACACTGGCCCACATTTTCGCCTGGTGCTGACTTTGCCGAATGTCGGAGCAAGCTCCCACCACAAACCGCAGACGTTCCCCTTGGTTGGAGAACAGACGGAACGTGCGCTGATCGATCACGCGGCCTTGCGACTTCACGATGAATTGAAAATCTTCGTTGATGCCCGAGAGACCGCTGAATTGCACTTGGTGCATGGCCCAGTCAGAACTGGCGCGTTCCACGATTTGCTTGGACGTCGGCACCACCGTTTCTCCGTTCGGTCGAACCACGATGAACTCGGCCGCGCTCCCTCGCGGAAGAAGCACGTTAAATTCCGTGGAGGTCTCGTTTGTTGCTAACTGCAAAATGCTCGCGCCCTCTTTATGAGGTGTCCCGCTGTTGTGGGCACAAGAAGCAAGGACGAGGAGGAGAAAGAGAATCTTCATTTGGTTTTCTCCACGCGCCAGATGGCGCCGGCGTGATCATCCGACACCAGCAACGCTCCCTCTTTATCCCATTGCAGATCCACTGGCCGGCCGAGCACGGTGGGAGTTTTGAGGAAGCCCCGTAAGAAGGGTTTGAAACTCTTCACCTGGTTTTGTTTATCAGGGCAGCCGACGGTGACTTCATAGCCTGATTTCTTTGAACGATTCCACGAACCATGCAACGCCAGCAGGAAACAGCCCGGAAAGGCTTTGGAAAAACTCGGAGAGCCATCCGTGAAAAGAATGCCAATGGGTGCCGAGTGCGCGGGCACTTCAATCACCGGCGGCGTGGTCACAAGCTTCGGTGGCAGCTGAGAGAAGTAGTGCGGATCTTTCACCGCCTTGGCGTGCAGATACGGGAAACCGTAGTGGGCGCCGATCTTTAGAATGTTGATCTCATCGGCCGGCATGTCATCGCCCATCAAGTCACGGCCCATCTCGGTGAACCAGAGCTCTCCGGTCTTCGGATGGAAGGTCATGCCGACACTATTGCGGATACCCCGGGCCAGTGTCTCCATTCCTTTTCCATCAAGTCCTAAGCGATGAAGCGAGGCGAAGGGAGCATCGGGAGGACAGATGTTACAAGGTGCCCCGACAGGAATATAAATTTTTTGATCAGGGCCCAGCGCCAGGGTTTTCCACCCATGATTGAGATCCGCGGGAAAATCGGATTTGAGCGCCTCCAGTTTTGGCGTTGCTCCTTTGGCCACGACATCATCGATGCCGCGGATCACGGAGAGGCGGGAGATCTCGGCGATGTAGAGATCGCCTTTGTGCCACAAAATGCCGCTGGGATAGTTCAGATCTTTGAGGAGAACTTTGCTTTTACCGTTTTCAATGACGTGAACCTGACCCGCTTCCATGCTGCCCACGTACAGCGGGCCCTTGGGGGAGAGCGCCATCTGACGAGCATTGGTCGCACTGGCCACGAAAGACACTCTGAAGCCCTGGGGGGCGGTCGGTAAAAACTTTGGCTGGGCCCCGGCTGCGGCCGCCCCGACGACGACTAAAACAAACGCTAATCTTTTCATAAAGCTCGTCATACAATATCTCTCAAGTGGAGGTTTTTCGTCATGGCAGCAGGTAAACGGCACGCATTCATTTTAGGGGGCACGGGGGCCGTCGGACAACAG
This sequence comes from Pseudomonadota bacterium, assembly GCA_027486525.1. Lineage (GTDB taxonomy): Bacteria > Bdellovibrionota > Bacteriovoracia > Bacteriovoracales > Bacteriovoracaceae > UBA6144. Next base: position 485 of record JAIXOY010000106.1, on the reverse strand, counting down.
CTTTTGCGCCATTTGGTGGATTCAGATAAGTTCCACAAGATCCATGCGCCGGTGCGACGCGCACTGGCCTTTGAAGATAAAAAAATTGTCACTCACGACTACGCAGAATTTTTTCGTCCGTGGCAACTCGACGTCTCGATCAGTGATTTTTTCTACTGCTTCGGCTCGACTCTCAAGAAGGCCGGCGACCAAGATAAATTCCGTGAACTCGAACTGCATACCGCGCACCAAGCCCTCGTGGTGGCGAAGCAAACGGGCGTGCGTCGCTTCTATCTCGTGAGCGCGCAAGGTGTGGCCCCTCAGTCCTTGTTTCCTTACTTGCGTGTGAAAGCGGAAGTCGAAAAAATTCTGAAAGACCATCTCTTCCAGGCTTTCTTCATCTACCGTCCTTCGCTTCTCCTCGCGACTCGCCCGGAGCTGCGCATGGGGGAGTTGGTGGCGCAAAAAGCGATGGGGCCTGTTGCCGGAATCATGCAACGCTACCT
>JAIXOY010000206.1 GCA_027486525.1 Pseudomonadota bacterium | reverse complement strand
CCGATGATGATGTCAGTCGCAAGTGTTTCACTGGCGATATGTGTTTTATGTTTGGCGACGACAGCTTTCAGTTGTTCGGCGTCTGCACCTTCCAGAACAAGTGTTACCTCGACGCGGTCAGAGACATTCAAGCGAGCTGTTTTACGTGCCTGCTGAATGCGATTCACAAATTCCCGCGCCAATCCTTCATCGATCAACTCCTGGTCCAGCGTGCAGTCCATGTTGATGGTGATGAAGCGGTTGGTGACCGCTTGAGTTCCCGGTTTCGCTTCCCGGTACACCAAAATTTCTTCCGGTGTGAACTCGATGCCTTCCACCGTGACGTTGTGGCCCACCTCAACTTTTTGCAGTGTCGCATAGTCCAAAGCTTCGATCTTGCCGCGGAATTTGCCCATCTCTTTGCCGAGCTTCTTGCCCAAGATCGGCAAGTTCGCTTTCGCGTAGAGGCGGATGAAGTCCGACTCATTGGTGAGGTAGTCCACGTCTTTCACGTTCAACTCACCGAGCAGGTACTCCTCGAGTTTTTTGATCTCTTTCATGAGCGCGGCGTCTTGATGAACGACGGACAAACGGCGCAGCGGAGTTTTCACTTTCACGCCGTCTTGCAACCGTTTCTGCCGACCGAGCAAGATCACCTGCTGCATGCGATCCACTGCGGTTTCCAGCGTGGGATTCATGAGTTTCTCTTCCGCGTCCGGATAAGAATCCAAGTGCACCGACTCTTTGCCCGTGAGCGAGATGTACGTGTGGTCAGCGAGGAACGGCGCAAAGGGTGCCATCAAACGCGAGACATCGGTGAGCACACGATGAAGCGTGGTGTAGGCGGCTTTTTTATCTTTCTCGAGACCTTCTTCCCAGAAGCGACGACGGTTCAAACGAATGTACCAGTTGGTGAGATCATCGATGAAGGCGAAGAGTGGCGTGACCACGTTGTACAAGCGGTAGGCCTGCATTTCTTTGTTCACTTGGGCGATCAAGGTTTGGAGTTTTGAGAGGATCCACTGATCAAGAATGTTCTGCGCAGGTTCAGAATGCAATTCTGGCTTCCAGCCATCGGCTTCTGCGTAGGTGCTGAAGAACTTGAAGCTGTTGTACCACGGCAAGAGCACCCGACGGGTCATCTCTTTCACGCCGTCATCGGTGAAGCGCAGTTCTTCGGCGCGCACGAGGCCAGAGTTGATCAGGTAGAGGCGGAGGGCATCGGCACCATGGCTCTCGAGGAGCTCATCCGGTGGCGTGTAGTTCTTAAGGCGCTTCGACATTTTGCGGCCATCGTTGGCGAGCACCATGCCGTTGACAATCACGTTCTTGAACGCAGGCTTATCGAATAAAGCCGCTGAGAGAACAGTCAACGTGTAGAACCAACCACGAGTTTGATCCAAGCCTTCGGCGATGAACTCCGCCGGAAAGCCTTGTTTGAACACACTTTCGTTTTCAAACGGGTAGTGCAGTTGCGCGTACGGCATCGCGCCCGATTCAAACCAGCAATCCAAGACTTCTGGGATGCGGCGATAAACACCTTCCTCGCCGGCTTTCGTGAATGTCAGGGGGTCCACAAACTCGCGGTGCAAGTCTGTCACCTTTGAGTTCGTGAGTTTTTCTAGTTCTGCGATGGAGCCCACGCAAACAGCGTTGCCGGTCACATCGTTGATCCAGATCGGCAGCGGCGTGCCCCAGTAGCGGTTACGTGAGATCGCCCAGTCGCGCGCATTCTCGAGCCATTTCCCGAAGCGGCCTTCTTTGATGTGCGCCGGAACCCACGTGATCTGTTCGTTAGCAGCGATCATCTTGTCTTTGATCTTTTCTACAGCGAGATACCACTGCGGCATCGCGCGGTACATGAGCGGCGTGTCCGTGCGGTAGCACATCGGGTAGCTGTGCACGAGGGTCGACTGGAGGAAAAGTTTTCCCGAGTCTTTGAGCGCTTTGATGATGTCTTTGTCGGCATCTTTGAAGGCCATGCCAGCAAACGGCGGAACATCTGTCGTGAATCTTCCGGCGTTATCCAAAGGTGCCACGATCTCACGCAAACCGGCCGCTTTCATCACGCGCATATCATCTTCACCAAAAGCAGGAGCTTGGTGAACGATACCGGTACCGTCTGTCGTGGTGACGTATTCGTCATTGAAGACCACAAAATATCCGTCGTCGGCCATCTGAGCAAAGAACGGGAACAGAGGTTCGAATTTTTCACCCTTGAGTTTGGAACCCGGAAACGTTTCGACAACTTCGCCCTTGAGTTGTTTTTGATAAGCTTCCACACGCGCTTCCGCGAGAATCAAGAAACGATCGTGTTCGGTGTCGTGAAACTTCACGTAGTTCACATCGGGGTGAACACACAGACCAAGGTTAGAGGGAAGTGTCCACGGAGTGGTCGTCCACGCCATGAAAAACGTCTTCGGGTCTTTTATACTCTTGAAGAGCACGGTCACTGCTGGATCTTGGATGTCCATGTAGTTCTGTGTCGCTTCAAAATTCGACAACGCCGTTTGCAACGCCGGCGAGTATGGAACGATCTTGTTCCCTTGGTAGATGAGATTCTTATCCCAGATACTTTTGAACACCCACCACACCGACTCCATGAAATCCGGGTCCATGGTTTTGTAGTCGTTTTTAAAATCCACCCAACGACCGAGACGGCCAATGGTGCGTTCCCACTCCACCACATAGCGATCCACGATGCCGCGGCACTCTTTGTTGTAAGAAGCGATGCCGTTTTTCGCCACGTAGTCAGCGGCGCTCATGCCGAACTTCTTGTCGATCTCCTGCTCGATGGGTAGACCGTGACAGTCCCAACCAAAGCGGCGATCGACGTAGAAACCCTTCATGGTGAAGTAGCGCGGAACGATGTCTTTCAACGTCGATGCCACCACATGGCCATGGTGTGGCAAACCCGTCGCAAAAGGAGGGCCATCGTAGAAGATGTAGGGCGCTTTCGCCTTCGTCTGCTCCAGGGACTTCTGGAAAATACCCCGGTCAGTCCAACGCTTCTGGATCTTTCTCTCAGTCTCGATGAAGGAGAACTGTTCTTGAGATGTTTGCTCGGTCTGGTCTGCCATAGGTCCCTCGGGGAAAGTGAGGTCTCAGAGTACCAAAACCCTCGCCGGGCGTAAATTTATTGCCGCCGTTTCCCCTCACAAGTATGTGCGGCATCATAGAGGGAATCATGCAAAAAACTCTCTGGGCCCTCATCGTCTTATTGTGCGCTGCCGCCCATCCGGCCTTGGGTCTCGACGACCCCGTTCTCATGGCCATAAAGGCCACAGAAAAAACCGATTATGATATCCCTCCCTTGAAAGACAGAAGCCGCAGCTTGATCCGTTGGGATGACACCAATGCCGCCTTGGACATTCGCCGCTGGATCAGCGAGCGTGACATGCGCGACCTCGAACCAGGCTGGAAAGTGCGTCAGCGTTTGGCCGCCCAACCAGAACGCGTCGGCAAGGTCATCAGCTGCATCGGCGATTGCCGGATCTACCGTGGGCTCTTTCCGAATCGAGCGCGCTGGCTTTCGAGGATCGAGGAAGGCGATGAAATTCACACCGGCGTGAACTCATACCTCTGGCTGTCTTTGATCGATGGGACTCTCGTGCGGATCGCTCCCGAATCCAGCGTCAGCATTCTGGAAGTGAACATCACTCCCGACGAAGTCTTCTTCCAGGCCCGCATGCACCAAGGCTACATCCACTGGCAGCCGCGCAGTGGCCGGTCCCAGAAACCGATGACGGCCCCGGAAACCGATCCTCTGTTTTTGCCGTTGATGGATACCACGGTGAATCTCGAATGGTTCCAGCGCGCGGTCTATCAATCTCAGAGTGATCAGAATCAAATCTCCATGACAACTTCACGGGAGTTACTGGGGTACGAGCAGCAACAGCAGGCCCTCAATGCCTTGACCGCCACGAACAACACGTTCCACAAACGTGCTCATCGTTTCCTGCTCGTGGGCCCGAACGGCTCTCTCCTTGGAAAAAACATCGCGACGAGTTTCTTCTACGGCCTCTCGAAGAAAAGTTTTTTCAAGCTCAACACGCGCAATGAAGAAGAGGTCGGTGAGCGCGGTCCGTGGACCGCAGAGTTCTGGTACCGCGGCTACTCGAACGATAAAGCGGAGCCCATCACGACAGAAGAATGGTTTGCGGTCGCCGCCGATGGGCGGACGATGGAAGTCATGACGACGGTGCCCCCGGATCTGGCGGTCAGCGAGCTCATGACGAAAAGAATTCCAACCTTCATGCTCGTGCGTGAACGCTGGCTCGCGAGTGCGAAACCCTTCTGGGATGATGCCGCGAAACCCGATACGCTGGCGCAAAACTGGGGCTATCGCCTGTGGGGGAGTGAGCTCGAAGGTCGGATTGCCTTCTTGAAAGAGTACACTCGCCGGATCGAAACGACGGGTCTGCGCTCGATCGATCGCTTGCTTCAGGAGACCCGGCGTGAGGGCGATCCGGTCATCGGAGAATTCGACTCGCGCTACTTCTCGCGTTCTCTGGACCATTACTACTTGAGCTTTAAGCGTCGTCACAACCATTCGAAAGAATCTGTGCGGGACATGAGTTTTCTTCACTACTACGGCTGGATGTTGAGAAATGGTCGACAACAATAAGAAATGGCAGCTCATACTTGCCAGCGGCTCTCCTCGGCGTCGTGAGCTGCTCGGTCACACGAAAGTTCCTTTCGTCGTGCAGTCGATTCCCACGGAAGAAGTGTCGGGTGAAAAGAATCCCTGTTCTTTCGCTCTTGAGGTTGCTCGGCAAAAGGGCGCCGTGCTCTGTGACACGCTCACCCCTTCTGCCGTTGTGATTGTGTCTGCGGATACCGTCGTCGCGCTAAACGGAAAAATCTATGGCAAGCCTCGTGACACCCAGGAGGCCCGCCAATTTCTCACGGAACTTGCGGGCCGGACCCACCAAGTCCACACCGCCGTTTGCTTGCACTATGGCTGGCTTGGTGAATGGAAGCGTCTCGAGCATGTCGAAACCACCGAAGTGGACTTCAATCCACTCGTGCCACGTCTGCTAGAAGACTATCTCGCGACCGGTGACTCGTTGGATAAAGCCGGTGCCTATGGCATCCAGGGTCAGGCGCTTACCTTCATACATGAAGTGCGGGGGTGTTACGCCAATGTTGTCGGCTTCCCACTTGCTCGCTTTTGCAGCATCATGGAGCAAGATTTTATGAAGCAGATAGGAGAGAAGGGCCCATGGCAAAATTTATTCCTCTAGTCGTATTCGTCATCAGCGTGAGTGCTCAGGCGCAAATTTTCCAGAATCCGTTCGGCGGCAGTGCGGAGAAAAAAGTCGCTGAAAGTCCAGCGCTGGAAAAGGTTCTTGCGGAGCTGGAAGCCCTCGAGGTGAATGGTGGCTTCGAAGATCGCTACCGCACGCTCTCGATTGAAATCGAACGCCAACTAGACCTCAAGCGCGGCGATTGCGGAGAGAGCCTCGCGAACAAGACGGATAAGCAACGCTGCTTTCGCAACATTGTGTCGGCTCACAAGCGCTATCTGGAGCGGGGATTTAGCTTAAAGAAAGTGTATCTGCAGAAACTTCACGAGCGTCAGCTCACGGCCTTGGAAGAAGCGAAGACAAAGGCGCTGAGCGAACTCGAGCGCCAATTCTAGGCTCTTACTGCTTCGGCATTTCCTGAGCGACTACGGGGATGCTCTTTGGACGGAGACTCTTTAGTCCGTTCAATGAGCGCATCGGTCGCAAGCTTTTCAACGGACGTGCATCCGTCGTCGCTTCGGGTTTCGGGATGATAAATGTCGGTACATTTTTCGTTTTCATAGAACACCTGCTTTCTTGTCGGTCGCCTGGACTTCCAGTGTTGACCGCCGCAAGTGTGAGTGGCGGGAGGTCAACGAGCTGGATGATCATGGAGATTATCCAACAAAGACTCCTTTAATAGAGTTATTCTCAAGCGTTCTAGTCGGATGAACCGCCAGAAGACTTAAGTGGGATTATTCCCTTGTTACCATTTTAGCATACCGCGATAAATTTGGCCCGAAAGCAGGCAAAAAACACCTCCAAACTGAGGGCTAGCTCTCCGTGACCCCTCTTCTTACAATAAAGAAACTCATGTTTATAGACACTTAGAGGTAGCCTATGGCCCCTTATCTGCGCCTTGTCCTGCTTCTGACCCTCGCGAGCTGCAGTCTCACAAAGCTGGCACTACGTTCCCAGGCCCCACTTTTTGAGAAGGGTGGCGACACTCTCAAGCATGAAAAAGACTGGCACTGGTTTCGCGAGGCCACCCCCGGAAACATTCAATTCATGGAAACCATTCTGTCGCAAGATGGCGAGAACCACGTTCTGCGAAGAACTCTCGTAAAGGCGTATGCGGGTTATGCCTATGGTGTGTTCGAAACTCTCATGATCCCGGAGCTGATTGAGGGCAGTGATGAAAAACCCCAGATGCAGCGAGCTCTGGGCCTCTATCACCGAGCCATGGCCCACGGGAAAAAATACTTTGCTCACAAAGAAGTTAATTTTGATGTGCAAGACGAAGCTGTTTTTGTGGAGTCTTTGCGCGACAACGTGGATGAAGAAGATCTCGTAAGTCTCGCATTTTTCGCTCAGGCGTGGGCCGCGGTGATCAACCTGCAAAAGCAAGACATGGTCTTGGTGAGCCAGCTCCCGCGAGTGAAGCTTGTGTTCGATCATGTGTGCGGTCTAAAACCTGACATTGAAAATGGTCTGTGCCCACTATTTTATGCTCAGTATGAAGCCTCTCGTCCCCGCATGCTCGGTGGCAATCCGGAATTGGCGCGCGAACTCTTTCAAAAATTTATACAAAAGAGCCCCGCGCACATACTCGCACGTGTGAGCTATCTGCAATTCTCGGTGATTCCACGTCTCGACGAAGACGAGTTTGTGAAAGTAGGCCGTGAATTAGATGCGGCGATAGCACTTGCGAAAACCGAGCCAGGGAACGAGAACCTCAACCTGCTGAACGCGATCGGACAGGAACGTTGGCTGCTCCTAAAAAAATACCAAAAGAAGATTTTCTAAAAAAGGTCCTTATGAAATTCCTTGTCTGGCTCTGCTGTCTCTACTCATTCTCGGCTCTGGCCGTGGTGAATCTAAAACTAGCGGTGCTCGTGCCCGAGGGAACCACCTGGGGTGATAGCTTGAAGAAGTTTTCCCGCGAGGTGGACACCGCCACCCAAGGCCAAGTGGCCTTGAAGGTTTACTACGGCGGCGTCGCGGGAGATGAGCCTGATGTTCTTCGCAAAGTGCGCATCGGTCAGATGCATGGAGGCATTTTCACCGGAAAAACTCTCGGAGATATCAATGGAGATGTGCGTGTCATGGAGCTCCCCTTCATGTTTGGCGACGATCGCGCTAAGGCCTGGGCGACCGTGGAGAAGATGGCTCCCACATTTAACAAAGCTCTCGAAGCGAAGGGTTTCGTCAACGTCGGCTTCTATGAAGTGGGCCAAGTCTACGTCGTGTCGACAAAAAAAGTAGACTCACTCAAAGCTTTGCGCGGAGTGAAGGTCTGGGCCTGGGAAGGCGATGAAGTTGTGAAGGCCATGCTCGAATCCGTGGGATTGGTCTCAGTCCCGCTTGCCATTACAGATGTGCTTTCGTCACTTTCTACTGGCATCATCGATGCTGCCTACGCGCCACCTCTGGGAATCCTGGCCTTGCAGTGGCACAGCAAAATTAAGTACCTCATCGACTTTCCTACGGCGTGGTCGTTTGGTGCTTTGCTGATCTCTAAAAAAGAATGGGCGAAGATTTCGCCTGCGCACCAGCAGAAGATCCTCGAAGTCTCGAAGCGGTATGTCCAAGAGGCGAATGCCCGGACGATTAAAGAAAACGAAGAGGCGCGCGCGCAGATGCAAAAGCTCGGAATTCAATTCCTGAAATTTTCCGAGGCCGACAAAAAAGAGTCGGAGAGCTACCACCAGACTGTGGTGAAGAAGCTGCAAGGAAAACTCTTCTCCGCGCAAGTGTACCAATCGCTAGGAGTGAAGAAGTGATCTCACGGGTTTTTGATCACACGGCGCGCGGTGTTCTTCTCCTCAGCCTCATTGGAATGTTGGGGTTGTCCTTGCTGGGAATTGTGTTGCGGTGGAGCGGTCTTTCCTTGATGTGGATTGATCCCGTCGTGCGCCACCTGGTCCTCGTGGCCGCATTCGGTGGGGGAGTTCTCGCTGTCGGAAAAAACTCACACATTCGCATCGACATCCTGTCGAAGCCGATGGAATTCGCTCCCAAGAAGATGCGCCTCTGGGTCAGTCGACTTCTGACGATCGGTACCGCCATCGCAACCGCTGGCCTGGCCTGGTCGGCCT
>JAIXOY010000232.1 GCA_027486525.1 Pseudomonadota bacterium | reverse complement strand
GATAGTTCTTGTCGATCGTCGTCAGTTCCTTCAACTTGCCCGTCGCCATGTCAAACACCCAACCATGAATGAAGAGCTCGCGGCCTTCGTGCCAAGCCTTTTGCACAATCGCGGTGTGGGTCAGGTTGTGAGCTTGTGAAATAGTATTGAGCTCGACGAGACGGTCGGTGCGTTTGGCACCCGCTTCAATTTTCTGCAATTCACCCCAGTTCACTTCCGCCACGTCCTTGATGTTCCGAAGCCACTTGTCGATGGCACCGAGTGAGCTCGGCGTGAGGGAAGCGGCCACACCGCCGCAGCCGTAGTGGCCGCAGATGATGATGTGCTTCACTTTGAGGTAGACGACGGCGTACTCGAGGACGCTCATCAAGCTCAGATCCGTGTGGATCACGAGGTTCGCGATGTTTCGAGCGACGAACATCTCTCCCGGGTGGCAGCCCGTGATTTCGTTCGGTGGAACACGGGAATCCGAACAGCCGATCCACAGGAAGGTGGGTTGCTGGCCCTTGGCCATGTCTTCGAAGTACCCAGGATTCACCTGGATTTTCTCCTGAACCCACGCTTTGTTTTCAAGTAAGAGTCGTTGTACGTCTTTCATGGCCTACTCCTTAAAGAGCGCGCAGAGCGCGAGGGGTGATTTTTGTATGCGAACGTTGATGTTGCGGGCCGGAGCCGATTCGACGAAGTCTTGCACGAGTTCCACGATGTCGTGGTCCACGTGGACCGAGCGCGAACCGTCGATGACGATCTGCGTGTAGTCCGGAAGGTCGCGCAGGAGCGCGCGGATCTTTGGTTTCTGCAGAAACGACACATCCTTGTAGAAGCGCATGAGCACGTGCTCTTCGTCTGAAACGATGGTCACGGAGGAGTGGTTGTTCGACCGCAGCACGAAGAAGAGACCCACGACGAAGCCCACCGCGATTCCGACCAGGAGATCCGTGAAGAGGATTGTCACGACCGTGACGAAGAATGGAACGAACTGGGCAAAGCCCATCTTCCACTGCTGCTTGAAGAGTTTAGGCGTCGCCAGTTTCCAGCCCACGAGGAGCAACACCGCCGCAAGCACAGAGAGCGGAATCCGGTTCAGAAGATTGGGGACGAGGATTACTGCAACGAGGAGCCACAGACCGTGCAGGAACGCCGACGTGCGCTGCAGGCCGCCGCCGGTGACGTTGGCCGATGTCCGGACGATGACTGCGGTCATGGGAAGCGCGCCGACCAAGCCGGCGAGGAGGTTCCCCACACCCTGGGCACGCAGCTCTTTGTTCTTGCGTGAGGTTCGTTTTAGCGGATCGATTTTTTCGGCAGCGTCGAGCGACAGGAGAGTTTCAAGGGAGGCTACGATGGCGAGCGTGGCGGCAACTTTCCAGGTGGCCACATTGGAAATCGCGGTCCAGTCCGGAAGAGAGAAACTGCTAAAGAAACTTCCCACGCCACCAGTGAAAGGGAGTTTCACCAAGTGTTCAGTTTCGATGATCAGGTTCGGATAACCGACGAAGATGAGCTCATTGATGACGACGCCAACGAGAACGGCGACGAGGGCGCTCGGAAAAAGAGCAAGCTTTGGAATTTTTTTGATGAGAATTTTATCCCAGGTCAGCATGATACCAATAGACAGGAGGGCGATGATCGTTGCGCCGCTGTGAAAGCGCTCGAAGGCATTGAGGATGTCGGTGAAAGTGTTATTGCCTTCCATCGTTCCGAAGCTTTCATCGCCCATGAAGTCGGCGTCCCAGCCGACGGCGTGGGGAAGTTGTTTGAGAACCAGGATCAAGCCGATGGCCGCGAGCATTCCTTTAACCACAGAGGCAGGAAAGAAGTTTCCGAGTTCACCGGCCTTGAAGTAGCCGAAGAGGAATTGCATGACGCCGGCGAGGAAAACCGCCATGGCGAAGGCGGGCATGCCACCGAGCTCGCTGATGGCAGCCGCGACGATGACCGTTAGGCCAGCTGCTGGGCCGGAGACAGAGACTGCCGATCCACCGAGAGCGCCGATGACCAAGCCCCCGATGATGCCGGAGATGATTCCGGCCGAAAGAGGGGCATTGGAAGCGAGTGCGATGCCGAGGCACAGAGGAAGTGCCACGAGAAACACAACAATCGATGAGCGAACATCGTTCGACTTGAGTTGCATAATGTTATCCTTACGAAATGATGAAAGAGGGAACCAGGTGCGGAAAGACTAGGCGCGGTTTGGTGGGCGCTGTAGGTCTTCGGGGACGAATTGCGGTTCCATCGCCGGACGGCGAGGCCAGGTGATGCGCTTGTGTTCAGGGACAGGAACTTCTCTCAAGATACCGTTGTCGTCGATGAACACGGCCGAGTCGTAGCAGGCCTTGCCGTCACAGGGACGCTCGTCGGGCACATGCACCTCGGTGGGTGTTGGGTCCGGATCAAAGAACGCCGTCGATGGCATGAGCACCGTAAACGTTAAAAGAATGAGGATGCTGGCGAGGCCAACAATGATTCGCGTCATGAGATGAAGCTTAATAGCAAAAGTCTGGAAAATCCAGGCTTTATGGTTTTATGAAAGTGATGATTCAGTTAAATCGAAGAATTTTCGGGAGTGACTAAACGCAAGCGTTTTGGTCCGGTTTTTGTCAGGTCTTGGTAGTACTGGCGAGCCTCGATGAATTGTTCGCGTAGCTCAACGTTGGCGAGACTCTTCAGCCATTGGTCTTCCGTGGTGTTGATAGTGCCGCCGAAGCGCTCCATGAGATGCGCATCAAGTTGTTCCTGCCATTCTTGCGCGCGCTCATTGTAGCCGATCACATCTTGAGGCTGAATCAGCAGGGCCGGATCAAGCCATGGTGGCGTGAGCTTCTCCGCGTGAGACACGGCAAACCATGACTCGGCGACTTCGCTCCAGAGTTCATGCTGCGGTAACGGTGGCAGCACTTCATGAGGGGGAAGGTAACGTAAGAAGGGCGCGAGCTCGGCCAGTGTGGTCTCGAGGTGTTCTAGGAAGAAGGCGTCTTGGGTGAGGCCCATCAAACGTGCCGATACGGCGGCGTCTTCATCCCAGAAGGCCAGGATCAGGGAGCGCGTGAACTCGTCATGGTCACGCAGACGGGCCGCGAGCATGAGCAAGGGTAGGTAGAGGTCTTGGTCGGTCTTCATGCCCTTGAGCCAGCGACGCGCTTGGGGTGCGTAGGTTTCGGCATCAAGGAGAGTTTCGAGGAGACGGAGAACTTTGTGCTGCAAGAACGGGCTGGCGTCGTCGACCCAGTTAAACACTTCTAGCGAGATGGCGAGCGCCTCTGGGTGGCGCGCGTGGCAGACGACACTGAGGGCATTCGACATGCGCAGATCCCAGTAGAGATCGTTGTCTTCGGCGAGCGACATGCGGTGTTCGATGAAAAGTATCAGTTCGTTAACGATTTTGGTGTCGGGAAGAGGCATTCGTTGCAGCAGATAGATCGGAAGATCGTTGGTGAGGTCGGTGATTTCGGAGGTGTCTGCGAAAGCCTTCATGCCATAGTTATAGCGTGGGGCAAGGGGTCAAGGCCAAAAGATTCGCGTAGGCAAGAGTGGCCTGGTTAATCAATTCGAGAGGTTTGGGTGGAATTGCGGTGCGCGTGAAGAAATAGTCTTGATTTTGAAATAACTAAAATTTGCTCGTTAGGTTTTGTTGGCTAAAAAAGTTCCTGATGAAGACCATTTTGCAGGATGGTTTATACCCTCACCAGAAACCCCCCACGGACGGAGAATCTCTATTTTAGTTTTCATCATCACACGGGGCAATTGCAAAAAGGTACGCGGTTCCTTTTAGCAATCCTGCAACGAAGGAATGTTTCTGGTGAGGCCCATAGAATGCGCTATGGGGTTAATCCCTCACCAGTTTTTTTACTCTACATCCCCCCCGAATTTCCAGCAATTGCCAAAAGGTACCGGGTGTCCAGAAGCTGAGCACACCGTCTAGAAAATCGTCTTATTTAACCCTCTAAGTAGCTGAAAATTAGCCTAGTCTTTGGTCCCCTGATTGCAAACTCTTAGGCATGACCCTGCTTAAAACCCTCCTCATCCTGAGTCTAACTCTGGTCTTATCCTCTGCGTATGCAGAGGGCATGCATGCGCATTCGACGGAGCCGCACAAGGTGAAAACCCTTGAGACGGGCACAGCATCTCTCCAGCAACGTCTAGAGATGATCGAGCGAGCCGAAAAATCCATCGAAGTGGAGTTCTTCATTTTTGACAAGAGCGATGCTCCACGGATCCTGGTTGAAGCGCTCGTTAAAAAGAAACGTGAATCGCCCCATGTCCGCATCCGCGTGCTCCTGGACTACTTCACATTTTCAAAAAACCTCGATCCATTCTACACGACCGCCATGATCAAAAACGGCGTTGAGGTCAAATACTACAATCCTGCTTTTTTGCTCAACGTCGGCGCCATCGTGCACCGAGACCATCGCAAGCACATCATTGTCGATGGCCAAGAGGCGATCGCCGGTGGCCGCAACATGGCCGATGAATACTTCGACATGAAAGAAAAGCACAACTACCTCGACCGTGACATTTGGGTTTCGGGTCCCGTGGTCGCATCCGTGGTGAAGAGCTTCGATGACTTCTGGGATTCGAAGAAAACGAAACTTCCGAAGGCACCGAAACGGCCACCGGCAACCACGAACAGTGGCCCGCGTGGCACGTCCGTACCAAACACGTTGGCGCTTCGACAGTTCGACTCTAAAATTCGTCGTGCTGCGAAGTTCGCCTCGGTGTTCGATCCGACCGACGAGGACGACGCTGTCTTGCTCCAGATGCGCGAAGACCTCAAGCGCATCGGTGGAAAGCTGTTGGAAGCCGAACCGGTCTACGTCGTGAATTCTATCCGCTACATTGCCGATGGCCCTGATTGGGATCACCCAAATTACAGCATCACCGGACAGACGTACTATGAGGTGATGGAAGAGGCGCAGAAGAGTCTGGTGATCGAAACGCCGTACTTTTATTTGCAGAAAAATGAAAATGCTTTTTTCAAGAGACTCAAGACGAAGGGGATCGACGTCGATCTTCTGTTGAATTCGAAGCGTTCGAGCAACGAGTTTGCCATCAACTACATCTCACTGCTCCAGGGGTTGAAGTTTTCGAAATTTGGTTTTGATTTGTTTTTGTTCGACGGAACGTGGATGAGTCGAGAGGAATTGATCAAGCCCGAACTGGCAGAGTCGTCGATCTGGATGCAGCACTCAAAGACGATGCTCCGCGACTCCAACCTGACTTGGATCGGCTCGCTGAACATGGACCCGCGCTCGGTCCAGCGGATGAATGCGGAGTCGGCGTTTCTCGTCGACGACGAGCAGTTCAACGCCGCTCTTCGTGCGCATGTGGAGAAACGGTTGCAGGCAAGTGATGCAGTGGTGAATGGCCGTTTGCTCAAAGACAACTCAAACCCAGCTAACCTGGGCGGTGGCATTCTTGGGAAGTTGAAGCTGATGAAGACGTGGCCGTTTTATTTGTTTGAGAATCAGATTTAGCACGTTCATCAAATTCGGGACGATTAAATCATCTTCAATAAACTAGATTCAGTTCAGAATTAATCATCTAATTCTATTCAAAAAAATTAAATCTCTAAATCAAGAAGTGTAGGAAGAGGGTTCTCCCATGACGCCCAATGAAGGGCGCCTTAGAAAAGGAGTTTCATGGAGGAAATAGCTAGGGTGATCACTCTGCTTATTCTTTTGCTACAGCTTGCTGTAGTTTTAAGGATCAGCTGGCGAGTCTTTAGGGAGGGAGTTCGCGCTCTCTCCCACCTGGCTATTCTTCTTTTTCCATCCTAGCAAAAGCCGGTCGGATTTCAATTCCCAAAAGGTGCGCGGTACCTTTTAGACAAAGGGAGGCCTAAGTCACGGATATGGTTAAGTTTTTACGATCGAACACTATTGCAACGATGAAGCATCGCAACGTTAGCGACGTATAGTCGACCCAAGACTCGGGTGCTAGGATTCCTCCTCTCAGGAGCTCCCTATGTCAGACACAATTGCGATCATTGGCCTCGGTTACGTTGGCCTTCCTTTGGCGGTTGAGTTCGCCAAAAAATATAACGTCATCGGGTTCGACGTGAAACCTGAACGTATCGCTGAGCTCAAGGCCGGTGTAGATCACACGTTAGAAGTAGCTTCGGATGATCTTCGTGCGACGAAAATGAATTTCTCTTGTGACTTCGATGACCTCAAAAAAGCGAATGTGTTCATCGTCACAGTTCCCACTCCGATTGATTGCGCTAATCGCCCTGATCTGAAGCCAATCCTAAAGGCATCACAGTCTGTCGGTGCGGCCTTGAAGAAAGGTGACATCGTCATCTACGAATCGACTGTTTACCCAGGTTGCACCGAAGAAGAGTGCGTGCCTGTTTTGGAAAAGACATCGGGACTAAAGTACAACGTCGATTTCTTCTGCGGTTACAGCCCTGAGCGCATCAACCCAGGTGACAAAGAGCACACAGTTACAAAAATCTTGAAGGTCACAAGCGGCTCGACTCCAGAGATCGCAACACGCGTTGACGCTCTTTACGCTTCCATCATCACCGCTGGTACACACAAAGCGACTTCCATAAAAGTCGCCGAAGCGGCGAAGGTGATCGAAAACAGTCAGCGCGATATCAACATTGCGTTTGTGAATGAACTTTCTTTGATTTTCAATCGCATGGGTCTTGATACCCGTGAAGTTCTCGAAGCAGCCGGAACGAAATGGAACTTCTTGAAGTTCACTCCAGGGCTCGTGGGCGGTCATTGCATCGGTGTTGATCCTTTCTACCTCACTCACAAAGCAGAGATGCTCGGTTACCATCCCCACGTTATCCTCGCAGGACGCAGAATCAACGACGGCATGGGCGGCCACATTGCACGCCAGACTGTTCGTCACATGATCAAGAAGGGTGTGCAGATTAATGGAGCGAAGGTTCTCGTGTTGGGTTTGACCTTCAAAGAGAACTGCCCTGATATTCGCAACTCGAAAGTGATCGACATCATCAACGAACTCAAGACTTACCACTGTGCCATCGACATTCACGATCCGTGGGCCGATGCCCTCGAGGTTGAGCAGGAGTATGGATTGCAAATGGCGCCTGCCGAAACGCTGCAGAAGCTTACCAGCTACGCGGCGGTGATTGTGGCCGTAGGTCACAATAAGTTCAAGGAATTGAACCTCGCTGGTCTTAAGTCGGATAAGCGCGTGGTGTATGATGTGAAGGGAATTTACCCGAAAGAAATTTCAGACGAGAGACTATAGAAAATGAAGTATTTGGTCACCGGTGCTGCTGGATTCATTGCCTCTCAAACCGCAAAGTTCCTTTTGGAAGACGGTCACGAAGTGGTGGGCGTTGATAACATGAACGACTACTACGATGTTCGTCTCAAAGAGCATCGTCTTCAGACACTTACTCCTCATAAGAATTTCCGTTTTAGTAAAACCGACATTGAAGACAAAGCCTCACTGGCGAAAATCTTCAAAGAAAATAAATTCGACGGTGTGTTGAACCTTGCTGCCCGCGCCGGTGTTCGTTACTCAATGGAACATCCGACGGTCTACATGACCACCAACGCCATGGGCACGCTCAACATCATGGATCTCATGCGCGATCACGGCGTTAATAAAATGGTGCTCGCGAGCACGAGTTCGCTCTACGCCGGCCAACCGATGCCGTTCCTTGAAACACTTCCGGTAAACACTCCCATTTCGCCCTACGCTGCTTCAAAGAAGGCCGCCGAAGTGATGGCCTACACCTACACCTTCCTCTACAAAATGGATGTGAGTGTCGTTCGCTATTTCACGGTTTACGGACCTGCAGGTCGTCCCGATATGAGCATCTTCCGCTTCATTAAGTGGATCGATGAGGGGACACCGATCGAGCTCTTTGGTGACGGGACACAGTCGCGCGACTTCACTTATGTTGATGACATCGCTCGTGGAACTATCGCAGCGCTCAAGCCCGTAAGCTACGAGATCATCAATTTGGGTGGCGGTAATAATCCCATCGACCTCATGACCGTCATTGGCATGATTGAAAAGTTTCTGGGCAAAAAAGCCAAAATTGCCAACAAAGAATTCCACATCGCCGACATCAAAGAAACTTGGGCCGATATTTCTAAGGCCAACAAGATGTTGGGTTGGAAGCCGACCGTTAGTCTCGAAGAAGGTGTGAGACGTTCAGTTGAGTGGCACCTGGCGAATAAGCATCATGGGTTTAAGCTGGCTTAGAATTTAGCTTCACGGTCCCAGTGAATGATCTGCAAGTCTTGTCGCTTACTTTCAAAGCGCTTTTCAATGTTAGTTTTGCAGGTCTAGAGAAGCTAGCTCTCAGCTCTTAAATGAGGTTCTTTTGAATAGGCATGGGAAGCCTTAAAAACTTACTAGTCAAACAGGGAAGAGTTCAATAAGTAAACCTAAGTACTTGATTTTACTCTTTAGCTTTGACGGATTGCAATGGAATGCATCACCTACAAATCTTGGTGTCTTAAGAGAATGAATCGATAAATTCTGTCTAATTTCCCTCTGGGAAAGCGATGTTTGAATCGTTAGTATGTGTCTTTAATTCCGGGGGTTTTCGAAGCTTTTTGCAGTAATCGGCTGCAAGTATTGTAACTTCCGTAAAGTTCAGCCCGACCAGGATGGAAAGTGTCATCACTAAATGATTATTGGAAATTTTTAGGCCGAAGAGTAGGACTTCTGTTTGGAGTGGATTTATTTCTTGGTGTCTTCTGGTTTTTCGCTGAATCGGGATTCCTTTTTGTATTCCAAGGATTCTTGCTGTCGATTGGGCTTCTCGACATTTCTAATCTTCGTTTGCCTGATTGGTATCCTCACGATCTCAACAGTAATTTGTTAATCTTTGCAGGCTATGGAATGTTTCGTGCCGTTTTGACCGGAGCGAAGAAAGTGGTTCCAGCCTTAGCTAGTCAAACCTTTGTCGCCGATCAACGGGCTAGAATTTTAAAACAAAGTTTTCTTGTTGATCATGGATTGCCGACTTCAGAAGTGCTGGGTGCATTTGGTGAGCTTGCTAGCAAGTCTGGAGCTTTTGTTCTTCATCTTGCCCATACCATTGCCGCAGTTGTTTTGCTGGTGTTGCTTTTAGTGCTGTCACTTAAGCTAGCGCCTTATGAAACAATCCTGAGCGTAGCCACTCTTTCGATCCTCATGATTCCTCTTAAAGTATTTAATAAAAAAATCCGTCGTTCTGGAGAGGAGCTGAATAAAGAATGGAACCGAGCAAATAAAATTTTACTGGAAGGATTGCGTAACATTTTCTTTTTACGCTTATACCGTTTAACTCAAAAAGAATGTGAGTCTGGGTTAACCCGCATAGCGATGTATGAGGAGCACTATACAAAATTCTCTTACCTTTCAGGTATGGTCAGCAGCGTGCCCTTAGCCCTTGGTCTTATCATCGTAACGATTATTACTTTTGTGAGTAAGCAGTATTTCGGAACTGATCCCTTGAACTTTATTGGTTTTCTTTATTTGTTTATGCGAATAGCTCAGACTGCAAGCACGCTTAGTACTTCATGGAGTACAGCTTTGTTTTATAAAGCCTCTTTCATGAAGCTTTATGCTTGGAAAAATCACTTTGCTGAGAAGTATTCTGTGCCACCAATGGACAATGTGCCCAAGAAATTGCTGGATGAGCCTGTGTCGATTGATGTGCGTAATTTGACTTTTGGATATAACGCCAAAAGCGTAGTTTTTCGCGATATCAAGATTCAGCTTTCTCCGGGCAAACTTTTGCTCATTAAAGGTCCATCCGGTTCAGGTAAAAGTACTTTCATCAAACTCTTAGTAGGCATTTTAGAGGGGGATTCTGGCGCGATGTTAATCTCAGGTATGACCCCTAAGGATTTTGTAGCTAATCACTCATCTCAGGTTGGATACGTTGGACCCGAGCCTTATTTGATTCCTGGGACGTTAAGAGAAAACATCCTTTATGGTAACTCAATGCCTGTGGATGAAGATGAGATATGGCAATCGTTGAGAGACGTTGGCATGGAGAGCACAATCAAGAATCTCAATCTCGGTCTTGATGAAGAGTTAAAAGAAGAAACGCAGTTATCCACTGGTCAAAAGCAGCGACTTTCTTTTGCGAGAGCGATTCTTAGAAAACCACGACTACTTATTTTAGATGAAGCCACTGCAAACATAGATTACGCGACCGAAAAGTCAATTCTTGGCTATCTCTCGAAGTTGAAAAACACGGTCACGGTCGTTGCAGTGTCACACAGGGAAAGTTTTGATGATTTAGCTGATGTGCAAATTGCGATCGAGCAGGGATAGACTGGGGGGATTTATGAAAGTGTTAGTTACCGGAGCCGACGGTTTTATCGGCTCTCATCTTACAGAATATCTTTTGTCTCAAGGTGCTGAGGTACGGGCCATGTGTCTCTACAATTCGTTCAACTCGTGGGGATGGCTTGATAGCAGCACAGCGAAGAATGAAGTGGAGATCATCACTGGTGATGTGCGGGATTCGCGTTTTTGCCGTGAGGCTGTCCAAGGTGTTGACGTTGTGATGCACCTAGCAGCATTGATCGCGATTCCTTATTCGTACCGCGCTCCCGATAGTTACATCGATACAAACGTTAAGGGGACGCTCAATATGGTGTCCGCGGCAATGGATGCTGGAGTTAGGAAATTTCTTCATACGTCGACAAGTGAAGTGTATGGAACCGCTCGTCAGGTTCCTATTCCCGAAACACACGCTTTGCAGCCTCAGTCTCCTTATAGCGCTTCTAAAATAGGCGCAGACATGTTGGCGTTGAGCTTTTTCAATTCATTCAAATTTCCAGTTACGGTCGTACGTCCGTTTAACACCTATGGACCGCGCCAATCTGCCCGCGCAGTTATTCCGACGATCATTTCGCAATTAGCTGCAGGGAAAAAAGAAATCCAACTCGGGGATCTGCGACCTACACGTGACTTTAACTATGTCGAAGATACGTGCCGAGGTTTTTGGGATATTTCCCAGTCAGGCAACGCTGCCGGTGAAGTTTTGAACGTTGGTTCAGGCACAGAAATCTCCATCGGTAATACTTTTCATCTCATACAAAAACTCATGGGCACTAATGCGATGCTTGTTGAAG
>JAIXOY010000200.1 GCA_027486525.1 Pseudomonadota bacterium | reverse complement strand
TGGGGCGCATCGGCAGTGGAGTGATTGAGCTCATCGCCGCCGCTTTGATTCTCCTGCCTCCCACTAAAGTTTGGGGCGCCCTGCTGGTCATGGGCACCATGGCGGGAGCGATTCTATCCCACATTTTCATCCTTGGAATTGAAGTCCAAGGTGACGGCGGAACGTTGTTTACCTTGGCCTGTGTGGCTTTTGTTTGTGCCGCGATTGTGGGCCACAGCGATCGCGATCGTCTGCTCAAGTTGTTTTGATGCTCAAGCGATCGCCGGCCAGCGTGATGTCGTTTTCACCTAAAAGACCAAGTGCTTTTTGGTAAAACTGGTCAGCAATCACGTACTGATTTCCATAATCCGCCAGTGAGTAAACTACTTTCAACACCACCCAGGATTCATGGGTCTCGGTGATGAGAGTGAGGGGCTTAGGTGTCTTGAGAATCTCTGGCGTTTCGTCCACGGCTTTAAGTAAAACTTCTCGGGCCTTCTCAAGAGAGCAGTCGAACGGAATCCGAAACAGTTGGCTGCGCAGAAAAGGTCTTTCGCGCGCCGAGAAGTTCACGATCTGGGACATGGCGATGGTTTTATTGGGTAGCACAATGGTTTCATCGGTGATGGCCTGCAAGACCGTGGCCCGCCAGGAGAGTTCTTTCACTTGTCCGCTGATTTTCTCCGTTCCATTGCGAATCTCGATCCAATCGTCCATCTCAAAGGGTTTGTCGATCTGCAGAGAAATCGCGGCGAAGAGATTGCCCAGCGTATCTTGCAAGGCCAAACCAAGCACGATGGTGAGAACTGCTGAGGTCGCCAGCACGGAGGAGATCTGCACATCAAAAATGCCCGTCAGGATCCAGCTGAAGATGATCAGCGAGAGGATCAACTTACAGATGTTGACCAGCAAAAGTGGGACACCGGCCCGCATGCTCTTAAAAAAGAAGTACTCGTTAGCGATGATCTCCATAGTTTTCACAAAGAGACTTGCGCCCCACAGAATACTCAGCATCCCTGAGTAGGGAACCACTTTCTCGGCCAGGGGCATGAAGGACATGTAGGAGCGCAGGATCAAGTGCGTGCCGTAAATGAGAAATCCAATGAGGAGTGAGGTCCAGAGTTCGCGGAACAGGCGATTGAAAATGCGATGGCGTTCACGGGAAAGATTCTTCAAAGCGAAGCGGTAAAAAATCCACGACCCGATCGCTAAGATGACGATGAGGAGGGCGTACTGAATCCGGGCTGCGTAGATGATTTTTTCGGCGATGAGAGGGCTCATGTCCCTATCTTCATCGAAGACAAACGAGTCGTCGAGTTAAGGTGTGATCCAAATACACAAATAATCGTGGCAACCGCAGGCGATGGCTTCGCCTCCTTTGGCCACGCAATCCACCGCGTACTGATCACCTTCAGTAAACTCAGAAGTGCAGATGTCTTCATCGGGACGCATGGGGTGGCAGGCACGGGGAACGCCCTTGCTATCGAGCCCAGAGATGAGTTTTTCCGCGGCCGAGGCCGTGCTGAGAAGCAGAAATGAATAAAGAATCCAACGCATGATGTTCTTATCGGTTGATGTTGGCCGGACAAAACCGAGTAAAATGCTTCTCTTGCTTCCATTCTTGTGTACGGAAAAGGCATAATAACGGTCTATGAGAGACACGATTTTGCTGCACCTCAATGGGCAGCGCCATGAAATTTCGGGGGCGGAAGCCTTCATGACCTTGTCCGATTTTCTCCGCTATCAGCGGGGACTCACCGGAACCAAGGTTGTCTGTGCGGAAGGAGACTGCGGGGCCTGCACTGTGCTGGTTGCTCATGGAGATGAGCGCTATCAATCCATCAATTCATGCATTGCTTTTATGTGGCAGCTCGATCGCTCTCACGTCATTACCGTTGAAGGACTAAAAAAGGACGGTGTGGTCCATCCGGTCCAAGAAAGCATGGTCGCCGCGCACGGAGCACAATGCGGTTACTGCACGCCGGGATTTATTTGCGCCATGGCCGGCATGACGGAAGACGCGCGCATCGAAGGTTTTGCTTTAGAAGAAAAACGCGTACGCAACTACCTCACGGGAAATTTGTGTCGGTGCACGGGCTACCAGGCGATCATCGACGCTGGTTGTAAGACGGACATGAAGGCCGTGCCGGATCTCAAGAAGCTCTATCCCGTGAAAACAGATGAAGCTGCCGGAAGTGTGCACCTCAAGCATCAAGGCTTAGAGATTTATCTCCCATCGACGGTGGCTGAAGCGGTTGCGATTTTCAATCGCGAGAAAGTCAAGATTGTCTCCGGCGCCACGGACTTAGGTGTGTTGTACAACAAGGGCAAATGGGCACCTGAGAAGATGATGAGTCTCGCGGCGATTGCTGAACTTAAAAATATCACCGAAGAAAAAGACGCTCTTGTCGTCGGCGCGCGAGCGAGTCTCGCGCAGCTCGAAACGGCCACAGTGAAGCTCTTTCCAGAGCTCTCCCGCATGCTGCATCTTTTTGCCTCACCACAAATTAAAAACACCGGCACGCTCATTGGGAATATGATGAATGCGTCTCCCATCGCCGACACCATTCCCTTCTTGAAAGTCGCCGAAGCGGAAGTCGTGCTGGTGGGCCCGCAGGGCCAGCGCAGCGTGAATGTGAATGCCTTCTTTCAGCCGGGCTATAAAAAAATGGATCTGCGTACGGGAGAGCTCGTCACGCAGGTGCGGATTCCGAAAACGGCCGATGCTTTCCGACTCTACAAAGTGTCCAAGCGCAAAGACATGGACATCTCAGCGGTCACGGCCGCCATTCGCTATCGTTTGGATAAAGACGTGTTTGCCGACATCAGCATCGCCTTCGGTGGTGTAGGCGCCAGCGTGTTGCGCTTCCCTGATCTAGAAAAGATCGCCCGTGGCCAGAAAGTCTCTCCAGCGCTGATGCGCCAGTTAGGCGTGGAGTTGGATAAGCAGATCACACCTGTCAGTGATGTGCGCGGCAGTGATAAGTACCGCCGTTTACTTTGCACGAACTTGTTGATGAAGTTCGGTGACGAACTCGCAAGCCAGTGGGCGCCGCGCGAGGTGAGCCTATGATCGGCCAAAACGTTAAGCATGATTCAGGCTATGGCCACGTCACCGGCGAAAGTATTTTTATCGATGATCGTCCAGAAGTCCGTGGTGAAGTGCATGTGGGCATCGTCGGCAGTCCTATCGCTTGCGGAGAGTTGCTGGAGATCAAAGCTGAGAAAGCACTGGCGCATCCGGATTGCCTGGCGGTTTATACGGCGAAGGATCTGGTTGGAAAAAAATGGGGCACCATCGTTCACGACCAGCCTATTCTCGTTGAGAAAAAAATCGGCTACCGCGATGAAGCCGTGGCCCTCATCGTTTCGAGCAAGCGTGAGTCTGTAGAAGAGATCAAGAAATTAGTCGAGTGCGTGGTGGTGGCGAAGCCTGGACATTACACCATTCAAGAAGCCAGAGCTGTGGGTGATATCATCTATCGTGCGGCGAAACCCTTCGCGCAAGGGGATGCGGACAAGGCCATGGCCTCGGCGCCTCACAAACTCAAAGGGACCTTCATCGTCGGTGGGCAAGAGCACTTCTACATGGAGTCTCAAGCTGTCATTGCGTATCCACTCGAGCAGGGTCAAGTGGAGGTGCATGCCTCCAGTCAGCATCCGAGCGAAACACAGCGTGTCGTCGCAGAGACGCTCGGCATTCCTCTTCACCACGTCGTTTGCGTCGTCAAACGCATGGGCGGTGGATTCGGAGGTAAGGAATCACAGGGTGCGCCGATCGCAGGCTACGCGGCCCTGGCAGCGACTCGTCTGAATCGCGCGGCCCGTTTAGTGATCACCAAAGACCAAGACATGATGCTCACGGGAAAACGTCATCCGTTTGAGAATGAGTGGGAAGTGGGCTTTGATGACAAAGGTCGCTTTCTCTCTCTTAAAACTACACTGCAGGCGGATGGGGGCGCGTACTCGGATCTTTCCAGTTCGATCCTCGAGCGCGCCATGTTTCACATCGACAGCGCTTATTTCCTAGAGAATTGCTGGATCGATGCGGTTTGCTACCGAACAAACAATCATTCCAATACCGCTTTCCGTGGATTCGGTGGGCCACAAGGCACGATGACCATCGAGAGCATTGTGGAAGATATCGCTCGTTATCTAAAGATCGATGCCGCTGATGTGCGTGCGGCGAATTTGTATCGTGGAAAAAATGTTCGCACACCGTACGGTCAAGATTTAGAAAATAACATGCTACCGGCGATTTGGGATAAGCTCATTGAATCGAGCGATTATCGCCGTCGTCGTTCAGAGATTGAGAAACACAATAAAACGAAGTCTGGCACGATTCGCGGGATGTCGCTGACGTCAACCAAGTTCGGCATCGCCTTCACGGCGCGCTTTTTGAATCAAGGTAATGCCTTGGTGAATTTGCATCTCGACGCCACCGTGCAAGTCAGCACCGGCGCTACCGAGATGGGGCAAGGTGTGAATACGAAAATTGCTCAGATCGTAGCGAGTGCCTTAGGCCTTGCCATGAAAGACGTCCAGGTCATGCCCACGTCCACAGAGAAAAACCACAACACCTCGGCCACTGCGGCCTCCAGCGGTGCGGATATCAACGGCGCGGCGGCGTTAGAAGCCGCCAACATGATCAAGGGCCGTTTGTGTGAACTCGCGAAGAAGCATTTCGCGGGTGAAGAGGCCAATGCCATTAAAGAGCACGAAGTGCTTCACGGCAAAGTGGATGGGGATTTTGACTTTGCCCATGGCAAAGTGATTCAGAAATCAACAGGGAAGAGCATAGAGCTCAAAGCCCTCGTAGGGATCGCGTACTTTAACCGAATTTCTTTAGGTGCCTATGCTCACTACAAAACGCCAGGTCTGGGTTTTGATAAAGAGAAAGTGCAAGGCAAGGCCTTCAACTATTTCACCCAAGGCATGGCGATCTCGGAAGTTGAAATCGACGAATACACCGGTGATGTGAAAGTGCTGCGCGCCGATATACTGATGGACCTGGGCCGC
Organism: Pseudomonadota bacterium; assembly: GCA_027486525.1. Taxonomy (GTDB): domain Bacteria; phylum Bdellovibrionota; class Bacteriovoracia; order Bacteriovoracales; family Bacteriovoracaceae; genus UBA6144. Next base: position 727 of record JAIXOY010000200.1, on the reverse strand, counting down.
CCCTTGAATCCGGGCATAGATCAAGGACAGGTGGTGGGCGCGTATGTGCAGGGCATGGGTTGGGTCACGACCGAAGCCTTGTTCTACGACAAGGATCGCAAGCTCGTGTCCCATTCACCGACGACCTATAAGATTCCCAACATCCAGGACACGCCCCGTGTGCTGAACATGAATTTCATCGAGAACCTCGGGAATCATGTGAATGTCCATGGCTCGAAGGCCGTGGGTGAACCCCCGTTGTTGTTAGGCATCAGTGCCTGGACCGCGGTCAAAGATGCGCTCTCGTACCGAGGCAAAGGCGCGGGCCTCACGTCGCCGGCGACCGGCGAAGAAACTCTGCGCGAATTAAGTGGGAAGTTTTAATGGAACAACGCCTCGATGAGTTTTGCGCACAGTTTTTGAAGTACCAGTCTGAGCAGACCTCCATGGTCATCGTGACGATGGTGGACTACAAAGGCAGTGCTCCGCAGGACCCGGGTGCCCGCATGATCGTCGGTGAGAAGGGATTGCTGTTTGGTACAGTGGGTGGCGGCAAAATTGAAAAGAAATGCCTGGATGTGGCGGCGGAGCAATTCGCCTCCAAGAAAAGAGTCACACCTTTTAGCCAAACCTGGAATCTTCAGCGCGACATCGGGATGTCTTGCGGTGGTGAAGTCACCATGTTCTTCGAAGTCCATCATCCGCGTGAGGCGTGGAACGTGGCGGTCTTCGGAGCAGGACACGTGAG
>JAIXOY010000182.1 GCA_027486525.1 Pseudomonadota bacterium | reverse complement strand
GGCGGGTATCGGTGAGGTCTTGCACCTCGGACTCACCTGCGTGCGTCCTGATGCTCGTGGCGGCGGTTTAACCCACAAGCTCACGGCGAAGGTCGTGGTGGGGCATTTGCTGCGCACCTCGTGGATCTCTCCCGTATGGATTTCGAACGTGGCCTGCGTGCTGTCGTCGCTTGGCAACGTGGGGCAACACTTTGAAGAAGTTTATCCTTCGCCCTTCCTGCGGGAGCCGACACCTGAGCACACCGTCATTGCTCAAACGATCAATGAAAAATTCCGCTGGGAACTCTACGTCGATAAAGACGCTGTGTTTGATCCAGCGAGTTTTGTTTTTCGGGCGTCTGTTAAGGGCAACATGTTTCAAAAAGAGGAGCATGATAGCCGCTATCGCCACAGAGAGGATTGGTTGAACGATTTTTACGCGAACCTCATCGATTTCAAGAATGGTGATGAGGTTTTACAAATCGGCCGCATCAGTTTCCTGGCCTATCCCAAGCATGTGCTCCGCTCCTTGAAGCGCAAGTTTGCCCCGACGGAGATGGTGAACGCTCCGGCGTAAGCCGCTTGCACTTCGCAGTTGTAACAGGGAATAATGGGGGAACGGAGGTTTTCCCCATGGTAACTGTCCCTCTTCATCCGCAGATCGTTCATCTGCCGCTGGCCCTATCTGTGCTGCTCCCTCTCATCGCGTTCGTGGTGATCGTTTGCATCCGGAAGCAAAAATTTTCCACCCACGTCTGGATTCTTGTCGCCGGTTTGCAGGTTCTGACGACGGCCACAGGTTATCTCGCCATGGAGACAGGGGAAGATGAAGAGAAGGTGGTGGAGAAGGTCGTCGGGAAAAAGAATCTCCACGAACACGAGGAGCGCGCCGAGATGTTTGTCGCACTCAGCGTCGCGGCTTCAGTTCTGGCGATCGCCACTCTTTTGATTAAACCGGCGTTGCAGGTTTACCTCATGATCACGACTCTGCTCTTGATGCTCGGCCAAACCGGACTCGCCTGGCGCACGGGCGCCAGCGGCGGCGAGCTCGTCTACGTTCATCAAGCGTCCAGCGCTTATCAAGTCAGCACCCTTGTGGAAACCACTGTGGAAGACGCAGCAGCCGACGACCACGACTACGCAGCCGATGAAGCCAATGAAGAAGATGAGGAACGCGAGCACGATGAGTAATGCCTTTCTTTCTTTTTCAATAAAAGACTTCGTTCTTCATTCGCGGACGAGCTGCTATTATTTTAATCTCTCTGAGATCGAGAAGAACATCCAGGCGCTGATGAGCATGAGTGATGAGCGCGTGAAATTTATTTTCCCGGTGAAGTCCTTTCCCCATGATGAAGTCTTGCAGCTCGCGGCCCGCCACATGAACGGCTTTGACGTGAGCAACGCGATGGAACTAGACCTGGTGAAGCCTCATTTGAAATCGCACGATATCGTGTGGAGCTCATCTCCTAACGTGTGGACTCCTGCCATCGGTGAGGTGGTGATGGACGGCGCTCATCTCAAGTCGGAGTGGCCGAAGAACACTTCTCGCGCGTTGCGAGTGAGTTTCTCCGCTGGGCAGTTTCAGTCGAGGTTTGGGACCTCTCTTGAACAAATAACTGCGGATGACCTGACCCGTCAGGGAATAACGGCTTTGCACTTCCACCATGGAGAGATTCCGGTCAATCTGCCAGTCATGACTCAAGGGCTTGAGCGTTTGGCGAAACTGGTAGACGCTTGTCCGCAGATTCAACAGGTCAATCTGGGCGGTGGCTTTACAGGACTCACGCAAGCAGAGGTCGAGTCTCTTGTGGCGTCAGCGCGCCGCCTGCTTCCTCAACAAACGGTGGTGTTTGAACCCGGTCGCTGGCTCTGTGGTTCGGCGGGTCTTCTTATTGGATCCGTCACCGAAACCATGCCTCACGCAGTGACAACTCTTTCGAGAGATGGTCACCTTCGTTGGCAACGAGAGCCTTTTACGATTTCGATGCATCCCATGCACCTGAGTGAGTCGCAACAATACGCGACGATTAAATTTGTAGGGGCCAGTTGTAATGAAGCGGATCAGCTCGGAGAAATCTCCTCTCGTGAGATCTCAGTAGCGAAGGGTGATCTGGTCGTCGTGAGTAATGTCACGGGCTACAGCCTGGCGTGGAACCATTCCTTCAACGGTGTTCCCGCCGCTGATGCCGTCTTCTTTAGGGCGCCAGCTCCGAAATAGTTTTCTCAAACATCGTTCGGAACTCATCGTAGTAAAGGCCCGTGCCCGGACCGTTAAACCCAGCGTGGACTTTGTGTACCTGGTGATTCTTGTTCAGGAAGATGGTCGTTGGAAAAGAGATGAAATTTTTGATCCCAGGAAGTTTCGTCGCAGGGGTATCCGCTCCTGAAGTGCCAGCGAGTAGTACCGGATAGGGAATCCCACGCTTCTTGACGACTTTCTGGAGGTGCTTGAGCGCATCCTCGGGGGAAAGCGCGCGCTCGAACGAGAGGGCGATGATTTCGACACCGCGTGATTTGTTCTTCTCGTACCAAGGCCCCAAGAAACCCAACTCATCGATGCAGTTTGGGCACCATGAGCCGAAGATCTGAATGATGACTGGCTTGCCTTTGTAGTCGGAAAGACTCAGCGTCTTTCCTTCCATGTTCGGGAAAGAAAAATCGATGCTCTCCACTTGCGTTTGCTTCAACGGATCAGGGAGCGTGACTTTGTCATCGCGTTTAGCTGTAAACTTAGAAGTGGTCTTCGAGGCAATTTCTCCGGAGAGTAATTTCCCCTCGAGTTTTCCTTTGAAGACGAAGTTAAACACGCCGTCGAAGGCGCCGGTTTCGAAGCTTGTCTCGCTGACGTAGCCGTCGATGTAGCGGTAGTCGCCAGTCGGCGTGAGAATAGAGGCCTGCAGGCTGTTGCCACTTTGATCGAACAACAAGATGGCCTGGGTCTTACTGCCATCATCATCGGTAATTTCCATGGCCCATTTGCCACTGAGGTTCACTTCGGCTTTTTTCGTGTTGCGATCGAAGCGGCGGAAAGACCCCGGGCGACCTTCTAAAGGAATGCGCTCTTCTGGTTTTTTGTTGGGCTTCACGAAGTGGCCGCGAATCATGGTTGGCGAGAGCGCACTGAACTCAAGATAGTTTTGATACGTTTGCAGTGGCACGATCCACTTGCCTTTACTTACTTGAATGGTGTCGAGTTCGAGGCGCTCTTTGCCGTTGATAAGCGTCGCCTGCCACCCTTTCTTGCCGGGTTCGAGCTCCATTAAAAAAGGCACGTCGACGTTGGGATATTTTAGCTCAAACCGCCACACTCCGGCTTTGGGACCCGGTTCGCGCCGCGCATGCACAACAGAAGTGAGGCAGAGAATGAGAAAAAGGCTCAAAACGCGCATCATAATTAACCTCAACATTTGCCCACAAACGGTAGAATGGGATACCATCTTTCTTCATTTTGACTGGGATGTCACCCTTGAGAAACTACCTTGTAGGACAACGTTGGATCAGTGAGTCAGAGCCAGAACTCGGTTTAGGAATGGTCATGGAGACCGAACCTAAAACTGTCATGGTTTATTTTCCTGCGACAAAAGTTGAACGCCGTTATGGTACGCAAACCGCACCACTTCGTCGTATCCAATTCATGGCGGGCGACGAGATTCGATTGCAGGATGGCAGTACGCACGTCGTGCGCGATGTGCGTGAATCTAACGGCCTCATGACCTATCTGCTCGACGGCGGGGAAGCTGCTGAGACTCATCTCTCAGACACACTTTCTCTCTCAAGACCGGAAGAGCGCTTGTTCGCCGGCCAAGTGGACTCACTGGAACTGTTCAAGCTTCGCTACGATCTCCTTTTGCATCAGCGTAATTTGTTTCTCTCGCCAGTGCGCGGATTCACCGGTCCTCGCCTCGCTCTGATTCCTCACCAACAGTACGTCGCCCATGAAGTGGCGACGCGTCCGCGTCCGCGAGTCATGCTGGCCGATGAAGTCGGGTTGGGGAAGACCATTGAAGCGGGCATGATCTTGCATCACTTGTTGATCACCGGCCGCGCGGAGCGCGCGGTGATTCTGGTGCCCGACTCTTTGGTGTATCAGTGGTTCGTGGAGATGCTAAAAAAATTCGGTCTTTCATTCGCCACCATCAACCACGAATCCGGCATCGAAGAAGGGGAGAACCCTTTCGAGGATAACCAACTCTTCATCGTGAGCATTCGTTACCTCATGCAAAGCCCGTGGCTCGCTGAGCATATGCTAGCGGATCAGTGGGACATGCTGATTGTGGATGAGGCCCATCAACTGCGCTGGAATCCGGGCAAGGCCAGCCCGGAGTATGAGCTAGTCGAAAAGCTTTCGAATCAAACGGAAGGTTTGGTGTTGCTCTCAGGGACACCCGAAATTTTGGGTCTGGGTGGTCACTACGCGCGTTTGCATTTACTCGACCCGCAACGCTTCCATGATTACGACGCGTTCTTAGAAGAGCACGCGAGCTACCAAGAGATTTCTGCGATTGCGAAATTCCTCGGCGGCGCGAAGCCTCTGACGGCGTCTCAAGAGAAAAAACTGAAAGCCCTTGATCTTAAAGTTCCTGCTACGCCCGAAGAGCGCGAGAAGACCCTGGCCGATCTGTTGGATCGCCACGGCACCGGTCGCGTTTATTTCCGCAACACGCGTAAGCGCATGGC
>JAIXOY010000279.1 GCA_027486525.1 Pseudomonadota bacterium | reverse complement strand
TGGGGTCTCCGATCAAGAGTGGTGGAACTAAGACGAGCGCCGCCAGCGCGAACTGCCCTCGTCGCGAAGTTGCGAGTCGATGGCCAAGGTGAACCACGGCGAAGACAAAAAATGGCATAACGGGAAGGTAGTAGCGCGGAAGAGCGAACCGGTGGGCCGTAAACACAAATAGAAAACTTCCTGACAGCGACCAGCAGAAAGCCCCGAGTGGTGTTAGTTTTAGGTGCTTGCGGTAGATCGCCAGGAAAGCGGCGCCGGTCAAAACCAGCGGGAGGAGGCGATAGGTCGCGAGGAAGGTTCCAGCGAATTTGTTCCAGCGTAACTCCGGCGAAGCCCACAGCTGGAGATGTCCTTGATCGATCGTCAGATGGTGAAAGAAACTTCCCGTGAAGTAAAAATTTCTGCCCAGATGAGTTCCTAGGCCTAGCAGTGGCCCCGCCATGAGCAAGAGCGTTTGCTGCCAACGTGAATCATCTTTCATGAAGCGATAAAGAAAGATGGCGGGAATAAGAGCGAGAGACGTTTCGCGAGTCATGCCGGCAAAAAAGCAGACAGCAAAGATGGCCCAGGTCTTCAACGGATAAAATTCGAGCAAGTAGATGACGGCCGCAAAGAGCATGAAAAGCTGGAACTCGCTGACGTATTGCAGAGAATAGTTTTGCACGATAGGTGTGAGGCCAAGGAAAAGCAGTGTGAGTTGCGTGCCATGACGGAAGTGTCTGCACGCCACGACGTAGAAAAGGCCCCATCCGAGTCCCAGGTAGAGAAAGTTTAAGCTCCGGATGACAACGATCTCTGGTCCTAGAAGATGAACAAACGGAAGATAGAGCAGGTGAAGGCCCCAGGGTCTGTCGTAGAGCCCCGGCGGAGCCTGGAAGTACCCCCAGAAATTCTGATAGAGAGAGAAGAGTGGTCGGAAGTATATTTTGGGTTCATCCCAGAAAGCGGGTGCATGGAAGAGATGCCACGACTGGACGAAGAGCCAGAGAATGAAGACCGCAAAGAAGAGATGGTGCTGCCTCAACTTCATCAACTGATGTTCTCAATGAAGTGAGTGAGTGCGGCCCTCGATGTGATTTGTCCTGTCTGGTAGAAGGCCCGGTACCATTCGAGGGTATCCTCAATCGTTTGCTCGAAGTCGAGATAGTTTTTCCAACCTAAAACCTCGCGAGCTTTCGTCGCATCCAGCGTGATGGTGGCTTCTTCTGGGTAGACGGCTCTGGGGACGAGATCTGTCGCAAACGGCGGAAGTCGCTGCTTGGCCAGATCCAGCACCGCGGTGACCGGCCTGGATCCATGGCTGATCGGCCCGAAATTAAACGCGTCTGCCGCGAGGGGATTTCGTGCCGCGAGCTCAGCTCCTAAAACTAAGTAGCCATGAATCGCATCAAAAACATGCAACCAGGTTCGCTGAAACTCGGGGTTTCTCAGCAGGAAGTGTTTGCCTTCGTAGCTGGCGCGTATGAGATCGGGAACGAGCCGCTGCTCACCCCAGTCCCCGCCGCCAATGATGTTTCCAGCTCGGGCCACACCCAGCATCGGAGAGTGCGAAGCATTGAAGTAGGACTGTCGATAGCTCGCGATCACCAACTCGCATGCGGATTTAGAGGCCGCGTAGGGAGAGCTGCCCTCAAGTCGGAAGTCTTCCGTCAGGGCCTTCGCGACGGTGGTGCTGGCGTACACCTTGTCGGAGGTGACGCAAACGATGGCCCCAGCGCTGCCAATCTTTCGTGCGCACTCGAGAACGTTAAGTGTTCCGCGGATGTTGACATCAAACGTTGTGAGCGGCTCTAGGTACGAGGTCCCCACCAGTGACTGTGCTGCGAGGTGGAAGACGATCTCGGGTCGAAAGTCGGTGCAGATTTTTTCGAAGGCAGCGATGTCCCTAATGTCGAGGTGTTCCGATCTGTGTTTGAGCGCGAGCAACTTCGAGTGTTGAGGTCCGGCTCCAGCAGGGAGCGCGACACCGTAGACTTCTGCTCCCAGGAGCTCTAGCCAGAGTGACAGCCAGGAGCCCTTGAAGCCTGTGTGTCCAGTGACGAGGACACGCTTGTTCCGATAGGTGGCCGTGAGGTGATTTTTTCTCAGGCCCATTTTTTCCAAGGGGCCTTGCCAGAGTTCCAAAGTTCATTGAGGCGGTGGAGGTCGTGCGGATGATCCATGCAATCCCAGTAGCCTTCGTGCTTGTAGCACGCGAGCTGGTGGCCCGAGGCAAGTTTCTCCAGTGGGCTTTTTTCGAAGGCGAGTTGTTGATCAGCCGAGAGGTAGTCGAACACACCTGGCTCACAAGCGAAGAAGCCGCCGTTGATCCAAGTATCGCGTAAGCGTGGCTTTTCTTTAAACTCGCTCACGTGCCCGTCGGAGGAAAGGGAGATGAGTCCGAAAGGTAGCTGAGGATTTATTCCCGTCGAGGTCACAATTTTCTCACTCGCGCGATGATGTGAGAGTAGCTCCGCGAGATTGAGGTCTGCCAAGCCATCAGCGTAGGTGAGGAAGAACGTTTCATCGGCGAGCAGATGTCTCGCGGAAAATAGCCGAGCGCCCGTCATGGCCTGGGTCCCGGTGTTTAACAGGGTGAGCTTCCAGCCCGGCTCCACGTACTGTTGCAGACCCTGAAACTCCTCGGCCCTGTGTCCCAGCAGAACGACGAAATCGCTAAACCCCTGTGCGGCAAACAGTTTCATCACATGCCAAATGATCGGACGGTCGCCAATGATGGCGAGAGGCTTGGGAGGTGATTCTAGTTCAGGTTTCAGGCGTGAGCCTTCGCCTCCGGCAAATATGACGACTTTCACTCTGATTCCCTCTGATGGACTTATTCTTGCTTAAAGCTTGCGGCAGCGCCAGAGGCCAACAGTGTCTGTTGTAATCTTTCGCGCAGGCCCATAGAAGGGGACCATCCGGGGAGGGGAGTAAAGCTCTCCCAGGGCTCCATGACTTCACGCATTCGCAACGGCCTGGCGCCCCAATCGACGAGAATTTTCTCTTGGGTGATTTCTTCTACCAGGCTCACTAATTCTCTCAAGCTAACGCGTTCATGAGAGCTGAGTCCGAAGCAGCGATTTTCTAAGACTTGGCCCTGGCCATTGGCGATCTGCTGCACGATCAGCGAGTAGGCCCGCACGATATCATCAATGTGACAGAGGTCGAGTCGCTGGTTCCCGTCTGACATGGCTAACGGCTGCGAACAGCCGATCTGTGCCTTCAGGCTAGGGATAATTTTGTTCCGCAAATCGTGAGGGCCGTATGTGTCAAAGAGCTTAACCGTCACGCTTTTTAGCATCGTCGCCTGAGTGTAGTATGTCAGGATTTTTTCAAAGGCCTCTTTCGTAGCGGCGTAGAGATTCACCGGGTCATAATTATGGTTTTGAAAGTGCTGCCACGAGGAAGCCGTGTTGATAAACCACTGCACCGATGTTTCCCGTGAGGCCTCTAAGATCGCTGCGCCAAGTTCAATGTTACTTTGGATCAGTGGTCCCACATCGCCGATTCCAGCCGTGTGCTTAAAGAGAGATGCGGTGTGAATGATCGTGGAAATCGGGTGAAGCTTGAGGTAGCGATGGAGCTCACTGGGATCTTGGCTCAGAATGAATTTTTTTACTGGAAGATCCCTTTGCCAACGGGGTTGCGAGCTCGCGCGGAGTAGTCCGTGGACCACATGTCCCTCCGCGACCAATCTCTCGACGAGATGAGTGCCAAGAAAGCCGGAGGCTCCGGTGACTAAAAGTTCCATGTGAGCGCATCCAGTCGAGGAAGTTGGGAATCTTTAGAGGATACGAGCGGCTGTGCGACCCCCCAGTCAAAACCGATGCTCGCAAAGTGCACCCCAGCTTCGTGGGTCGGGTCATAGGCGCCGGCCTGGATGTAATGCACACAGGTGTCGGGTTCGAGGCAAAGGTAACCGTGGGCAAATCCCTGGGGGATGTAGATGGATTTCTTGGAGTGGCCATCGAGCCGCAGAGAGGCGATTGATTTAAACGTTGGCGAAGAGGGGCGGAGGTCAACAACGACATCTAGAATCGCGCCGCTGATGACTTGAATTATTTTTTCAATCTCCTGCGGTGCCCGTTGGAAATGAAGTCCGCGAAGAACGTTTTTCTGTGAAACAGTGTAGTAGGCTTCGGTCACGCCCCGACTGAAAAATAGTCCCAAGCGCTCACTGGCAAAGAAATTCTTCACGAGGGTACCGCGTTCGTCTTGAAACACGTGGGGGGCAATCACGAGGGGCCCGTTGATGTCATCGGAAAGGTTAGCGAGAAGAGGTGCGGTCATTTTTCCCTCATTAAGAAATTTCCCGCACACGCAAGGCACAGGCCTCGTGGGTCAGAGGGCAAGGTGGCCATTCTTCGTGGAACTCATACTTAGTGGTACCCTTTTTGCGTAAGTACGACGAAGTCACAAACCGAAAGAAAAAAATGACGTCGGAGAAGATGTCGCCATTCATCAAACCGCGGAAGAATCTCCGAAGAATGAAAGTGGGGTTGCGGAATGTCGTGAGCCGGTAGCCGCGCTTCACGCAATCTTGTATTTCTGCGAGGCTCAGTTGTGGATGATTGAAGAGATCGAACCCCGAGTAGATGTGGTAGTGGTCCCAGTCGTAGGAGCGGATGAGTCCTTTCTGCCGGTAGTCCTTGAACATCTTGGTGCCGGGAAAGGCGATCGTGACACCGAACTTAAACATGTGTAAGTCCAGTTTGCGAGCATAGCTAATGGTCTGGTCAATTGTTTCTTTGGTGTCAGAACTCAAGCCGATCTGGAAAAAACCGATCGTTTCTAGTTTTGCCTGTTTGGCTTCCTTGACAGCGGTGAGACCCTTTTCCAGTGTCGCTTTACCACCCTTCCCAAAGTTTTTAAGTACTTCATCGTTACCAGACTCAAATCCAAACGCCACGCGATAGCAGCCAGCCTTTCTCATGAGGTTAAAAAGTTCTTGGTTCGAACTTTCCACGCGGATCCCATTCGTGCAGCTCCAGGCGACTTGATTATTCCGCTTCACCATCTCGCGGCAGACCTCCTTTGCCCAATTGGCATCGGTCGTGAAGATGTCATCGGCGAGCATGAATTCTTTTATGCCGAGACTGGCCATGTAGGCCGCTTCTTCGGCGCATCTTTTCGGGCTCTTCTTCCGGTAGCCCAGCGCCATCGTTAACTTCGAAGCACAGAAGTCGCACTTGTAGATGCAGCCGCGTGAGAATTCAGCGGTCACGAAGGGTGTCTTCCGCGCGAACAGTCTGCTCGTCTTTCGTGCGTAGAGCTCTAGGTCAAAGACGTCCCAGGCCGGCATGGGAAGATCGTCTAAGTTTGCGATGACCGCTCTCTCGGTGTTCGTCGTTATGCCGCCCGAGCCATCGCGAAAAACGAGTCCCGGCGTCTCGCTAAATTTTCTTCCATTGATGATGTCTCTGAACGTGTTTTCGCCTTCTCCGTACACCACAGCATCGATGCTCGACTCCAGCAGAGTCACCTCGGGGAGGGCGGAGACGTGTGGTCCACCAGCGATAGAAATGATTCGATTCGAAATTTTTTTTAGAGCGATCGACATGTCTTTGACCTGGTTCATCGCGGGAGTCAGGACTGTGAATCCTACGATGTCAGGACGGAAGCTCTGCACCTTCGCTGTGAAATCCTGCGTATCGTAATGTTTCCAGGATAGATCGAGCACTTCCACTGTGTGGTGGTTGGCCCTCGCAACCGCAGCAAGCGTCGCCATCGAGAGCACCGGAAAGATAGGATTGACCAGCGAGCCAATGCTGTCACCGTAAGAGTTCTGATAGCTGGGATTTACTAATAGAATTCGCCCCATGTGCCTCTATCGTCCTTGTGCCAATCCTCTCGTTCTTAAAAACTATACCTTAAATTAAAGGAGGAGGTCCTCACGACTCGCGGCATTTGATTAAGTCGGTGCAACTGGGCATCATCGAGCCATTGGTTCTCATAAACAATCGACAGGGACTCACTCAAATTGACCTGCATCTGCAGATTCAGCACCGCGAGATTGTCACTGAAGTCGACGCTCCAGGTGGTCAAGTCTTGGGCAGGTCTCCAGTCAAGTTCGGCACCAAGTTCGAGCACCTTCGTGAGGTTAACGCCTAGATAAAGGCGCAGAGAGTGACGGAGGGCCCTTTTGTCTTTCGTTGAAATATCCCCATCGTCCTCTAGGACTTCGTGAGTCCGTGTGTCGTAGGTCGGAGCATAGCTAAGGGTGGCATTTTTTAGTGTCTTGCCGCCGACGGGAAAATTCCAGGCGATGCCAACGGGTGCGACAAGGAATTGGCGCTGAGGCGTGGCCACTCTGCCATAGCGTGCTTGCCGAAATGTGAGTTCACTGAGCGCTTCCGTTGTGTCGGAGAAATTTTTCACGACGAAGATGGCTCGAGCATCAGTGGTCTCGAAGCGAGACTTGACTCCCGTCTCCCCGTCTTTAATGTTAAACTGCGCGCGACGGAAAAAGATTTTACTTTGGTACTTCACACCTTTGTTGCCAAGTGAAAAACCATAACCTAAATTTTCACCCTTGGTTTCTCCGCCCTCCATCTGGTTCCACGGCGAGATTTGAACTACGCCATTGATCGTTTTGAAATCACGGCGGAGCTTTTTTGTGTCGAAGTTGCGCACGACGATTTTCTCACCAAAAGTCTTGGGTGCGAGATTTTTCTCATCATCTTTCAAGTCGTCGGGTAGATCACTCTTCGCCAGGTCCGCCGGCGCCTTCTGCGGGTCTTTCAAGAAATCATCGTTGAACGCAGGAACAATTTTTTCGTGATCGATCCGCTGCCAATTCTCTACCGACTTAGGTACTTCAGATGCATCCATGCCAATCAGCGAGTAGGTGAGATCTTTAGAAATAAGCTGAGCTTCCACGATACGGTAGATGCGCCAGTGAGACGTGATCAGTCCACTCTTCACGCACAATGCACGTGCGGCATAGCCTTCGCTCGCGCGAAGCTTTGCGTGAGTGCCGATGGTCACATCATCTTCGAGGCCACGGCTGAGAACGACAACGTTGCCCGGGTAGACGGCAAGGATGCGAACGTTGGGAAGTGTTTCATTGATGTCGAGGGCGAGTACTGGGAAAGCAAGAAGCCATCCGAGACAGACCGCCATCCATGGCAGAGTGTTTTGTTTCATGCTTTAAGTTTAACCTGACTCTCGTCTCGGGAGAGAGTTAAATCAGTAAGTCAGGACAGAATGGATCTGTTGCCCCGACGAGGCAAAGTTGTTCAAGAAACTCAGGTTAAAGAAGAGGGCCATGTCCCCGGTCGGGGCAGCTTAGAGCAGCTTCACAAAAAATTAGATCGGATAGATGCCGTTGAGGAACGAATGCTTGTACCAGTCTTCGATCTCACTGAGATTGCTGAAGGCGAGTTGCTTGTCGCGAAGATTTTGTTTCGGGGGATACCCTACGTCGTCCCAGCTAAAGTCTCTGTCGAACCCCAGGGATTCCATGTAGCTAGAGCCCTTGTCTAGTAATTCCTCAAAGACGATTTCCGGATGTGTTGGATGCGCGTTCCTCATACGTCTATAGCGGCTGAGGTAGTTTCCAAAGATCAAGAATAGATCGAACGGAACCCTGATCGAGCCCGGCTCCCACTTCATCCCATCCTTCGGGTAGAACTGATATGTGGCCATGGAAATGAGAAAGCTCAGGAGGTGCTCCCAGAGATTCTCTCGTCGACAGAAAAAAACGGTGCTTGTCTTAAAAAGTTCTTCCATCTCCACCCGTGAGAGCTGGGGTTCGAGGAGTTTTAGAAAATAGTTCGGGCCACTCTGGTCCAGCCATGCGAGTCGTTCATCTCTAATTTTTCTCACTTCCTCGAGCGTTAAACTATACTGGTAGATGTTTTCATGCCAGTTGTCGATGTCGACGGTGATCTGCGAATCCTGATAACTCGCGATGAGATTGACGTTGAACAATTCGGAAAGCGAGGCATGTCCGTAGTGAGTCTGGAGATATGCACCGATGGCTTTCTCGACGTAGGTGCTACCGGAGCGAGGCACAGAATAGAGAACGGCGATGCGTTTCATGCTTTAAGTTTAACCTGACTCTCGTCTGGCGAAAGACTTAAATCAGTAGGTCAGGACAGAATGGATCTTTTGCCCCGACGAAGCAAAGTTGTTCAAGAAACTCAGGTTAATGAAGACGGCCATGCCTTTGACTTCAAAATGGTTCATCTCACAAAGTGCACGAGTGGCATTGAGAGTCCCGCCGGTGGCAAGAACATCATCCACCAATAGCACGCGGGCCTTCTTGTCATTCACGGCCATCTCAAGTGTGTCAGTGCCGTATTCCAGGGTGTAGCTCTGGGCAACCACCGGTGGGGGCAGTTTGCCTTTTTTGCGAACAGGCAAAAAACCTTTCCCATTTTGCAAGGCCATGGCACTGCCGAGAATGAAGCCCCGAGATTCGATCCCGATGACGTAATCAATCTCATTCCAGTTGATGCCGGCCGACATGGCGTCGATCATCGCTGGAAGATGGTCACGCATGATAGGGGTGATGTCCTTAAAACCGATGCCTGGTTTCGGGAAATCTGGAACGTTACGGATGTGGTTTTCGAGTGGGTGTTGCATGCAGATTTAATACTGCACCGGCCTCAATCGAGCAAGAGTTCCATCGGCTTTGCTTTGAAGCGTTTGATTTTCAGTGGCTTGAGTTCAGGGGTGACGCTGGCAAGGCCACGCTGAGCTACGCCCCGTTGAGCGGCGAGTTGCCCGGAGGGTTGGGTGATGTTTAACTTTTCCGTCTGGGCGGCTTCTTTCGTGATCGCACCCGACGCGACCATTCTCTCTATGCGGGCCATGTAATCAACTGCATCGATGGCGAAGGCGTTAGAGGTGAACAGCAAGAATAAGAGTGTTCTTTTCATCACCGCATTTATCGGCATTTTTAGACCCATTCTTGGGCCAAAAAACACTGTCAAATGTTTAGACACTTCTCCTCCGCTAACCCACCCAAACTAGAATCTCCATCTGGCCCCTTCCTTGCTCTATGAAGGTATGATTAAAAAATTGCTGGCTATTATTTGTTTAGGGATGGGCTTCTCACTACAGGCGGCAGAACCGCTCCAGATGATCCACGCCCTAGGTGCATCTTCGAAAGGGCAGTTCGTCGCCATTGAAGAGTATGGTTACAACGCCGGCCTTAAGACGTATTACTCCCGGATCAAACTCCTGAATGTGTGGAAAAAAGAATACGTCTCTCCGGTAGTGGAGGTTGAGCAAGACGCGCGATTACCGGCCGATCTTGTGCGCGTCCGTGAAGCCGCCAAAGAGCGTGCTGCGGTTCATTTTCAGAAATTTAATATCATCACTTCAGGCTAAATTCCTGGGGCACCGTGATCTCCGCAGGGCCCTGCACGAAGTGATCGACGTAGGGATGCTGTGGGAGCACTTCCATATTGAGGACGGCCGTCTTCGCCCCATGGGATTTTGCGATCTCGAGGAAAGCCGCCGCGGGATACACCTGACCGCTCGTTCCGATACTCACAAACGCATCGCACTTCTCGAGTTCTTTCCAGATCCTTTCGAGCTGAAAGGGTTCTTCCCCAAACCACACGATGTGCGGACGTAATAATTCTTGGCAACAGGGAGAAAGCGGCAAGCCGCTGTGAAGCGATATCTTGTATTGCGAGAGGGCTTCACCACTGGCGCGCTGATGGGCGTCGAGCAGTCCCGCTGGGCGGGGCAAGCCGATCTCCGGCAGCCAGGCCATGTCATCCCAGAACACTTGCTCACAACTCGTGCACCGAGATTTTTCCAACGTGCCGTGCATGCACAGAGCATCCAGATGACCACGTCCTTGCGCGCGACGATGAAGGCCATCGACGTTTTGGGTAATGAGAGTGAAGTGACCCTTGAAGTCTGCAGCGAAGTCATCCAGGGCTCGATGCGCGGGGTTCGGATGGGCCGCGCCCGCATTCAACCGGCGCATGGAATAGAAACGCCAGACGAGTGTGGGGTCTTTCTCAAACGCTTCCGGAGTGGCGACATCTTCAATGCGGTGATTTTCCCACAGACCGTTGCTGTCACGAAACGTCGCAAGGCCTGAGCCTGCGGAAGCGCCAGCGCCGGTGAGGACGACGACGTTCTTATGGTTCTTCCAATCAAAAACGGTCATTGGGCACGACGGATATATTTCTTAAAACGAGCGGGGAGAGACGAGAGAGGAAAGATCGTTTCTTCATGCCGTGATTCTTCCAAAACAAAAGACTCGCGACAACCGCGCTCGGTCACGGAGAAATCCTCGTGGCCGCCGAGCAACAGGCCGATGACCTGACGCTGCTCATTCAAGATGGGAGATCCGGAGTTTCCGGTGAAGACATCAAGCGAGGCTGTGTTGTGGGAGGTGAGCTGGCCCATGCCAGAAAATTTCAACGGGAGACCCAGCGGTGAGCCGATGGCAAAGATCCGTGCCGTGCGAGGAGCATCGAAGCGCATCGGCATGCGCGGGTAGCTGCGGGCCGCGCTCTCAAGCTTCAACAGTGTGAGGTCATTTTTTTTATCGGTGAGGACGATCTTCTCACACCTAAAGACGTCGCTGATGGAAAGTGCTCCGGCGCTCTCGCCGATGACGTCCGTGCGATAGTTAAACGCCCACCGGAACTTCTCGCAGCTCAGCTCATCGCGGACGCAGTGGGCGGGAGTGAGGACTAAGCCGTCACCCACGTGGATGCCGGTGCAGCTCCCGATGGAAGGCTGTGAGGCAAATCGCTCATCGCTACAAACTTTGAAGCGCTTTTCGAGCGTGGGAGCATTCACCAAAGGAAGCTGCCACGTGAATTGAGTCGGGAGTGCGACGACGACGCCGAGAGCGAAGCCCACGATATCCACGTCGAC
>JAIXOY010000102.1 GCA_027486525.1 Pseudomonadota bacterium | reverse complement strand
CTAATTACACAGCAAGGTAAGACTATTAGCGCCGAGCTTTACTTGGGTCCAGCGGTGCTCATTACAAGATAGACTTGAATGCTCGCATGAGTCTCCTCGAGGGGAAAAGAGATGGGAAAGTATTTGTTCTTAGTTAATCTTTTAATGAGTCTCACGATCGACTTCGCCACAGGTGCCGAAATGCATTTAAAAAAAATCGTCGTTTCAGATACCAACAACGCACCTTACTTTAACCGCTCATCAGACTATATTCATGAAGAGTTAAAGCCGGCGTATCTTAAAAAATTAAAGAGCTATCTCGCGACCACCGACTTCAAACCCAATGAAGGTCATGAGCTTGAGCAAATCACCGCGGCCATGGCGTGGGTTACAAAACAATGGGTTCATAACGGAATGAACCAGCCTCCTGGGCATTTCAGAGGTCTCGACATTCTTAAGAAAGTACATCAAAAGAAAATCCAATACAGATGCGTTGAGTACAGTCTTGTACTCTCTGATATTTTGCAAGCATTTGGCTTTGTCACGAGATCGGTCGCTTTGAGATCAAAAAATGTTGCTTATGGTGGCTTCGGTCAGGGCCACGTGGCGATTGAAGTCTGGATTAACGATCTTAATAAGTGGGCCTTCTTTGACCCACAGTTTGGAACCTATCTGACGGATCAGAAACAGCTCCTCCCTCTTAGCTTTTATGAAGCCTTTATCATGAAGGAACAGAATAGATGGCCATCTCTTGAAGTTCGTTTTGTTCATTCACCTAAAGACCCGAAGAAAGAATCATTAGATTACAAAAAATTCGTCGCAGAATATTTTGGCCACATGACCGTTTCGTCAGGGCGCAACTCTCCACGCATCTCTCTTAAGCTTGGATCCGCTGAAACATCCCTCACTTTTCAAGGGATGGCATCTAACAACCAAGTTTTTACCAATGACCACAAAGACATATACCCGGAGATGAATCGAGCCACGATTCTTTTGAATTACAAAGATGAAGATCGAAATTTCCAGGAGAAGATGACATCGCTGAACATTCAGTCAAATGAGGACTACCTCGCCAACATGCCTAAGTTCGCTGCTAAGCCACACTTCCTCGTTCGTGTTATGCCTACGCAAAACTATGAATACCGAAGAGGAAATGAGAAGTGGAAGAAAAATAAAAAACCTGAATTCGATTGGAATGCAACGGAGACAGAGAACAGGTTGGAAGTTCGACTCATCAATCAGTATGGTCGTCCAGGACCGATAACATTTATGAACATCAGCTACCGTTGACCAGTAGACATGCCTACTCCCAACGTCCCTTATTTCCTGGGGAGGATTACCGATGCATAGCCTCTCAATCAAACCAATTCAGTTAGACGTCCATCGAGACATTTGCCTTTCCTTTCGGGAAGACTCTTACGTTGTGAGTTTTGGAGATTCTAAAAAGTTTCATGGAGAGGAGGGAAATGGAGCCGAAAGGTACATCGATTGGCTCAAGGATAAAATCTCTCGTGACCCTTCCTCTGCCGTTCATGTTTGGCGAGGTGACTCCATCATCGGCCAAATTGAGATGGGTAAGCTTCGCAGAGACCCCTCCTGTGGATACGTATTTCTCTACTATCTCATCGCATCCGAACGCGGCCACGGCTTAGGAAAACTTCTGGATGACCACGCGATCGAATATTTTAAGTCCCAGCAACTCCAACGTGCTCAGCTAAGTGTGAGTCCTCAGAACATCCAGGCGATTACATTTTATGAAAAGAGAGGCTGGAGAAACCTGGGACTCCGCGAGGATGATCCGGGGGTTTTACTCATGGAAAAATCAATCATATGACGACCGCAGCAAAACGCCTGCTACACCAATACTGGCTGGACGAACTCGGTCTTCAAGATACCTTCCCTACTGAAGGCATTTCCGTCGTCCAACATGGCACGATGGAAGGTTACTCCGGGGTCATCTTCTTTAAACGCCGGAACGCGCTCATCATTTCGGCGCCCGAAGAACTAGTGCCGTACTTAAGTTCGGCTTGCAGTGGGCTCTCAGTTGCAGAAGTCTTTTTACCGATTAAGTGCGAAGCCCTTCTCGCAGCACAATGCGAGCGTGTGATTGGCCCAGCGTGGCTCGGTGAAATTTCCGAGCAGCAGTTTTCTCCGCCACACACTCAAAGTACCAGAGAGTTGAGCGATGCCGATTATCAAACTCTGCAAGCCATGCTTGATGACTGTACTGGTGATGAAGTGAGCCACAGCACAATTGGTGTGAATGAACCACATACATTCGGCGTCTTCATTGGGAATGACATCGTAGCCGCTGCTAATTTCTCTATCCGAAGCAACATCCTCGCCCATGTCGGAGTTCTCACATCTCCTCATCATCGAGGAAAGGGATATGCCAAAATGGCAATTTCAGCTGTGGTGGCGAAGGCCCTCAAGCTTGAACTGGGGATCCAGTATCAAACGCTCGCGAGCAACCAAAGTTCTGTGCGTGGGGCCAAGAGCATTGTATTTGAGTGTTTCGCGGAAACAATCGCCGTGAGAATCCGGTCGTAAGAGCCTAAGACCAAAACTCACTAAGTTTGATCCGCACCTTCCCAAAATCAAGCCAGCTCTCCTCACCTGTTGATACAATCTGATCCACACCTAAATGCATCAGCAACTTTGTGTTGGCTTCATTTAAAGGCAGCGCCATCCGTTGAATGAACAGCGGCTTTGCTTCGATGCTCTTACGTTCTTGCACTTCCACCAGCATCGGGAATCCCGGTCTCGCCAAGAAGGCTGTTTGCGTTTTCTTGATCGTGTGAAGACTCTTAGGATGCAGCAGCCACCCTGTACTCGAGATCCCCGCAATAAACTCGTCGATACTCAGAACGTCGATCGCGATGTGATGAAGTCCCGGCCCGCGTTTGACCATGGAGCGCGCATAGGCGCCGTCTTTGATGGGTTCCATGAGAAGAAGGGTGGTGTCGTGATCAAAACCACCGACATAAATCTCTCGCGTGCCCTCTCCTTCAAAATCTTCTGTTGGGCCTACAGAGAACCCCGCACGAAGGGCAACGTCCGCTGCTTTTTCAGCTGAAGGAACAAGCAAGGCGATATGAGTGATGGTTCTTTTGATTATCACTTCTACGCGCTCACAAGTACTTTAAAACCGCCCGTCGTAAATCTCTTCATATCAAAAGGCATCTTCTTGCCTTTCAAGTTTTCCGGCGCCATTCGGTTATCGGACATAACCTTCTTATTCACGCTGTCTCTGTGGGCCTTCGACTTGTAAACGATCCAGGCGAAGATCACTGTTTCATCTGACTTCAATTTAGCGAATTTAATAAAAGGGAAGCCCCAAGGATTGTTCATCACGTCGCCTACGCACTCATAATATTCAATCGCACCGTGCTCCATCCAGACTTTGCAACCCAGCTTCGCCATTTTCTTGTAGTCTTTAACATTCTTCTTTTTGATGGGAATAATAAAACCATCTACGTAACGGGCCATATGTTCTCCTCGCTTTAAAGTTTATTCATAAAGTTTTACGTGCTCAGCAAGTGCACGCTGAAAGGCCGGGCGGCTTTCATTTCTCGTCACATAGTCAGAAAGAGTCTTATGTTCGAGGAGCATATTCTGAAACTGCGCCGTTTTGAGCACAGTCGTCATAAAAATTTCAGCAATCGTAAAGCTTCCTGAGAAATACTCTCTCTCCCCTAACTCGTTCGCTACAACGCGCAGCTTGCCCATCGCCGTTTCACGGGCCTTAGTCTTTGTGGCTTCAGTCGCATTGGGATCTTGCGAGTTCAGCATGAAGTAATGGAACAAGAAGGGCTCCACGGAATTCAAAGCCGTGAACATCCAGTTGAAGGCATGTGCACGCTCGCACTCATCTTTAGGGAGTAGCTTGTTATGCTTGAGTGCCAAATGAAGCAGGATCGCACCCGTTTCAAAAATCTCAACCTCCCCGTCTGTGAAATACGGCACCTGACCAAAGGGTTGTTTCTTCAGATACTCCGCTTTCTTCGTTTCGGGATGGGGGCAACGAATCTCTTCGTAAGGCAATCCCATTTCTTCGTGGGCCCAGCGCACACGCAACTCACGTACAAGGCCTTTGGTGAATTCAGGAATTCCTGTGAGCACGCTAAAACGGTTCATTCGTTAATCTCCCTGTGGAGCCTTAACTCTAAGCCGAATTATCTTCGCTGCGAAGAAACGATGCGGCAAAGTGGGTCTAAAGCGATAATAACAGACCCACTCCCAAGTAACTCATAATGGCCGAAGCTCCATAATTCACAATCTTCATGGTCTTGGGCTTTTTGAGGGCCTCACTAAAGTAGCTCGCGCCAAAACTTAGGGAGAAAAACCAAATGATGGAGAACAAACCTGCTCCCATGGCAAAGTTCACGCGCTCCTGGGTGGTAGCGTATTGAGTTGAGTAGCCGCCAATCAACACCACCGTATCCAAATAGACATGGGGATTGAGCAAGCTCACCGCGAGGGTGGAAAACAGAATGTTCCGTACTGAGGATTCTTTCAGATCCAGTTTGGTGGTCTTAAGAGCAATGCTGCCGCCCTCACGAAACTTGTCATAGGCATACTTAAACAGAAAAGCCGATCCCGCCACTTTAAGTGCAATGGAGAGAGCTTCGTTTTGCGCAAAGAACGCCCCGGCGCCCAGTACACCCAGCATGATGAGCGAGACATCACAAACCGAGCAGATGGCAGCCACGAAGAACGACCTGTCGCGCAGGAGTCCCTTTTCCAGGACGAAGAGGTTCTGCGCCCCGAGGGCCAGGATCATGCTTGATTGAAGTATAAGACCAAAAACTAAAGGTGATTTTTCCATGAAGCCATCTTAGCTCTGACTCAAAAATTAATAAAATTAATAACTTTCATGACCCATAAGCCTAGCTTATAATTCAGAAATGGACTACGTCGCCCTCCATTCTCTCGAAGCTGTGATCCGCAACCAGAACTTTGAACGGGCCGCCAAAGAGCTCTTCGTGACTCAATCGGCGATCTCGCAAAGGATTAACCAGCTCGAGGCCCACTTCGGTCAAAGGCTTCTCATTCGAGAGCTTCCCTACCGCGCGACTGCCTTGGGTGAAAAGATCCTCTCCCACTACCGCAAAGTTCTGACGCTGGAACAGGCCCT
>JAIXOY010000009.1 GCA_027486525.1 Pseudomonadota bacterium | reverse complement strand
CGCCTTGGGAAAATTGCCGGAGAGTTAGAGGCCCAGGAAAAACTCGTGGCCTCGATCGAAGCGAAGCTCGCTGCACTTGATTACAGCAATCCACAATCGAAGAAGAAGTCCGAGGGCTTCAACAGCGATTTGGCAGCGGCACAGAAGAAGCTCGATGATTTGATCGAAGAGTGGGCGGAGCTTGAGAAGAAGAGCTAGTTCGCAGCTTCTTTACCCGACAGATTAAACATCAGACTGTTCTGTGAAAACTTCACCTCGAAGTTGAGGAACTGCTCAGGGTCGAACTTCAGTTCGGCCGGCGTTAGTCCGGCTTCTTGTATCAGCGCCAGAATCTTTTTGCGCTCTTGCTTCACGCTGGTTTTCTCGCCATTCACAATCGAGCGCTCCATGTCTTCGCAGAGGCCCTTCAGATTTAGGCTCTCAAGCTTTTCCGGCTTCAAGATCGCGATCCGCGCGAGCAAGCTCATGTGAATCGCGCGATCACCCAAAGCCTCAAATTGCTTCTTGCGACTCAACAGACTCGCGGCGGTGGTGGCGGCCCGCGTGTAAAAGCCAAGTTTATCAAGCAAAGAGTCTTTCTGCGCCGTATTCATTTTGCTGGTGTCGACCTTGAGGACATCACCCAAGAGTGATGTCACGGCTTCATCTTGGAAGATGGTCTTAATCGGAATACGCATCGCCTCCGCGATGGGATCCGTGCGAGACGTGTCTTTGAAGAGATCATCAAAGGACATCTCTTTGTTGTTTTTCTGCTGCTCGAACATCTTACTCTGGGTGAGGTTGTCGCAGACGCGAATGTCTGCCGGGTCTTCTTCCATGAAGGCGAGCACGATGTCTTTGTTGTTGTCTTGGGATTTGCTATCCGTCGGTTCGGTCGTGCTGTCGGTTTTCGCCGTCGTTTTATCCGCTACGCCGATGTCGTGAGTTTCATGGGGCGTTTTCGTAGGTGGTGCAGCGACAGCTTGTGCCAGCTCTTTTGGTCCCGGCAGTGAGTCTACCAACACCAAGAGGATAACGAGGGTGCCTACGGCACCCAAGAGGAAGAGAGCGATCAGCCATTTCTTCCATTTCGCCATCACGACTATGGATTCGCGATCTGGATGTCATCCAAAGATGTGATCACGAGCTGTGGGTTCGCCTGCAGCGGATCGATCATGTTGTACGTGCCGGTCACCGTGACGGTGAGCGCATCGTTGATGAATTTGTTGCGGTAGTTGCGGACCGTCTCCGGATGACGATCCCAGGCCTCTTGAAACTTCGCGCGGGCCTGCTTGAAGAGTTCGACATCAGTGAAACTTAGGACCGTGTGGGGAATAAACACGCCGTCACCCATGTCGACGTCGATGGCAAACACGGGGAACATGACCATCGGGCTCTTGGGGAACATGACCATTTTGCCGGTCATGGTCTTCGGCTTGCCGTGATCTAGTGTCACGGCGTGGAGCACTTTGAGGGCGTCGGCATGGGCAGGATCGAAGTTGACGTGAACGGGACGAGACGGGCCATCTTGAATGACGTAGTGAATTTCAATCTTGTCACCGCGAGACAGGGCATTGGCTTCTGCCATCCACTGGGCCTCAACATAAACCGGTACGACGAGATCCTTGTACTCCACAACCAAGATGCGGCCATCGCCGTAAACCGCGTGAACCTTGCCAATGAGACTCTTCATCCCCAGGATCTGGGCGGGGAGAGCTTCGTAGGTGTACTCCTCGCTATGGGGAGCTTCGCTGCTGCGGCTGATGAGCGATATTTCAGCTGCGCGGATATGCTTTTGGGGAGACGGGATGTTCTGGTAGCCGCCCTTCACAAGGATGACGTCGTGGCGCTTGAGCGTCTTGATGAAAGTACGCAACTCCGGAGTGCTACCGAGGAGCGAGAGATGCACGGACTGGAAGAAATTGGTGGGATTGCGGTAGGTCACCACGAACATCGAGCTCATGGGAACCACGCCGTGCACTTCCAGCTCGACGCCCTCGTTCAGTAAACAAGTTTCGAGGAGCTCGTAGCTGATGGTGTTGTTGCGAGAAGCTTCCGGGCAGCGAGTGGCGTCCGCCTGCGCAGAAAAGCTCGGGAGTATGAGGATCATCAACATGCCAAGGGCTTGAATTAACATAGGTGTCTCCTGGACAATTTATTGGCGCAGTTTAGTAGCAAATAGACCCAAAAGACAACCCGTGGTAGGTAAGCAATTCATATCCCGGAGAACTTCTATGCTCGCTACCCACAACATTCGCCTGCAGTTCGGCGGACGTACTCTATTCGATGACGTGAACCTTAAGTTCACTAAAGGTAACTGCTATGGCGTGATCGGGGCCAACGGTGCAGGCAAGTCGACGTTCCTGAAAATTTTGAGTGGTGAGATCCAATCCACCAACGGTTCTGTTGAGATCACACCGGGCGAGCGCCTGGCGGTGCTTCGCCAAAACCACTTCGCCTACGAGGATGAAGAAGTGCTCAAGACGGTATTGCTCGGTCACGCCGAATTGATGTCGATCATGCGAGAGAAGGATGTCCTCTACGCCAAAGAAAACTTCTCCGATGAAGATGGTGAGCGCGCGGCGAATCTCGAAGCACGGTTCGCAGAACTTAACGGCTGGGAAGCCGAATCCCAGGCGGGAGCACTGCTTGCGGGCCTAGGGATTGGCACGGACATGCTGACTAAACAAATGAAAGATCTTGCCGGCGGCGAGAAAGTGAAAGTCCTTCTGGCGCAGGCGCTCTTCGGTAAGCCAGAAATCTTGCTGTTGGATGAGCCGACCAACGACTTGGACTTGAAATCTGTCCAGTGGCTCGAGAAGTTTTTGGGCGAACAAGAGGACTCGACAGTTCTCGTGGTTTCCCACGATCGTCACTTCTTGAACAAAGTGTGCACGCACATCTGTGACATCGACTTTAACAAGATCAAACTCTTCGTGGGCAACTACGACTTCTGGTACAAATCCAGCCAGCTCGCGCAACGCATGCTGAACGATCAAAACAAGAAGACCGAAGACAAAATGAAAGAGCTCAAAGAGTTCATTCAGCGCTTCTCGGCCAATGCCTCGAAGTCGTCGCAGGCCACGTCACGTAAGAAACTTTTAGATAAGCTCACCCTTGAGGACATCCAGCCCTCAACGCGTAAGTATCCCTTCGTCGGATTCCGCCAAGAGCGCGAAGCGGGTGATCAGCTCCTCCGTGTGGAAAAACTGTCTCTCACGATCGATGGCGAGCGCATGTTCCACGATCTTTCTTTTACCGTTAAAAAAGGGCAGAAGATCGTGTTCTTGGGCCCATCTGAAATGGCGACCAAGACGTTGTTCCAGGTTCTTGCGGGAGAGCGTAAGCCTGATGCGGGAGATATTCAGTGGGGGATCACCACCTCGCGCGGTTACATGCCGTCAGATAACGGAGCCTTCTTTCAAGACGCATCTCTTGACCTCATCAACTGGCTTCGCCAGTACTCGGCCGATCAGACAGAAACCTTCTTGCGCGGTTTCTTAGGGCGCATGTTGTTCTCGGGTGAAGAAGCCAAGAAGAAGTCGACGGTGCTTTCGGGGGGCGAAAAAGTCCGCTGCATGCTCTCAAAACTCATGCTGGCCGGTCACAACGTTTTGATCTTTGAAAACCCGACCAACCACTTGGATCTTGAAACCATCACCGCCTTGAACGATGGCATGGTGGAGTTTAAAGGCACGCTGCTCTTCACGTCCCATGACCACGAGTTCGTGCAAACCATTGCCAGTCGTGTGATCGAGATTCAATCCAAAGGTTGCCGCGACGAAGAGTGCACCTACGACCAATTCTTGGGTCTCGACTAGTTTATGAGTCGCTATGCCGTTGTGGACATCGAGACCACCGGCGGTAACCGTGACGGCAACAAGATCACGGAAGTGGCGATCGTGTGTGTGGATGACGGTGTGGTGACCGAAGAGTGGTCGAGCCTGATTAATCCTGAACGCCCGATTCCGTGGGGCATCACCAAACTCACCGGCATCGACGATGCCATGGTGGCCTCGGCGCCGAAGTTCTACGGCGTCGCCAAAAAAATTGTCGAGCTCACCGAAGGACGGACCTTTGTCGCGCACAATGCGTTCTTTGATTACCGCTTTCTCCAGCGTGAGTTTTCAGACCTAGGCTACCCCTTCCAACGGGAGGTGCTTTGTACTGTTCGGTTGGGACGAAAAGCTTTTCCCGGACTGCCGTCCTACTCGCTCCACAATCTCTCCCGGCACTTTCAACTGACTCGTTTGGCCGAGCACCGCGCGCTGGATGATGCGAAAGCTTGCTGGGAAATCCTTCGACGAGTCCAAGAGACGGCCCCAGCAACGATTGAGGAAGCCGCACCCAAACCGCTCCCTCCTGAGTTAGACGACGGGACACTGGAGCAGTTGCCGACCACACCGGGAACCTATTTTTTTTACACCCGCCAGGGGCTCCTCCTGTATGTGGGGAAAGCGAAATCTATTCGTGATCGAGTGAAGAGTCATTTTCAGACCGCGGGAAATTCTAAGCGGGATCTGGAGATTCGCCAGCACGTGGCGCGCGTCGAGGCCCGCGAGTGGGGCAGTGACCTGGTGGCGTCCCTGATGGAGTTGCATTTTATTAAGACCCTTCGGCCGGTGATGAACCGCGCTTCGAGAAAAGTCAATTTCCGCTACACCCTGACCTTGCATCCCTCGGCCCCTCCTGGTGAAGAGGTGCGAGTGAGCACCACCACGGATGAAGACGCTTCTCGCTGGGGGTCGCGAGTCATGGCCCAGGCCGCGCGAACGCGGGTCTACCAAGAGGCCTTTGCCGTGGAAGCGGATGGCCTCTTTTTCGTGGAGAAGATGCGCCAGTTTCGCCAAATCCTTGGCACCGAAAAAGTGATGGAACGTTTGAGCGAAAAGATGTCACCTGAAGATGTCTTGAGTGGAGACCATGAAATCGAAGGGGCCGGGCGGCGCGCCGATGAAAAATCTTTCGTGGTGGTGCGCCAGGGGCAACTCCAGGAAGTCCGCTTCGTCGATGCCCATGGTGAGGTCGAGATCCACGCGCTAGAAAACTATCCCGATATGAAACGCTTGGTGGTACGCTTTTTGGCATGAATACACTTCTTGGCCACGCCCTCGGGGCGATGAAACGGTTCCCTTATACTTTTGTGTGTGGACTCGCGGCGGCGGTCTACTTCGCGATGAACCAGCAGCTGGATTCCAGCGATGAGATCACGCAGATCGAGGCGGTCCTTCTCACCGCGATCATGGGCATTCCTCTCTCACTCGGCGTCATCATCGCCACCGAGAATCGGGTGTGGAAGCCGCTCCAAAAGAGTCTGCTGCAAACCGCGTTGGTGTTCTTTCCCTGTCTCGCTCTCTTGGCCTATCTCTCTTCGGGTGATAGCTGGAGCATCATCTGGCGGTACAATTCAGCGTTGATCTTGGCCCACTTGGTGATGACGTATGCGGTGAACCTCAAGGGGGACTGGAGCGGGGATAGTTACTGGAATTTTAATTTTCTTCTCCTGAAGAAGTTCATCTTCGCTACGCTGGTCGCCGGCGGATGGTTCCTGGGGGCCATGGCCATTTTCGGAACCATTGAGACTTTATTCAAAGTGGGGTGGTTCAAAGACATCTGGGGGAGCCTGTTTGGCTTCAGTGCTTTTGTGCTTCATCCGATGGTGTTCTGTTCTTCCTTTCCCTCGAGCTTCGAGAACCTCAAAACCGAGGAACACCCAAAACCGGTGCGCCTGCTGGCGCAGTACGTCCTGCTTCCGGTGGTCTTCATCTACTTCATGGTTTTGTACGCCTACTTCGGCTCTGCTCTCTTGGGGGAGGGGCTGCCTCGTGGTGTCGTGGGTGCGATGACCTTGTCTGCTGCCGTCGTAGGACTCCTGACTTTTATCACGCTCATTCCCCTCGAGCGCAGTGCTCAGTTTACGTGGGTGAGGAAAGTCAGCTGGGTGTTTCATGCGCTTGTGCTGCCACTGCTCATTTTGTCTTTCTGGAGTGTGTGGGTGCGAGCCCACCAGTACGGACTCACGGAACCACGCTATGCCATGTACCTCTTCACGGGTTGGTTCATTGTCATTGCGTTGGTGCGGTTGACGGGACAGCTCAGTTTCATGCGCATGCATCTCTCGTTCTTCGCGGTCTTGCTCATGGCAACCGTCGGGCCTTTGAGTTTGGTGGATGTGTCGTTGCGTTCACAATCGAACCAGCTCAGGGAATTCTTGGCGAAGCATAGACTGGCCAATGAGCGTGGCGAAATTGCCAAGGGAACAAAACGTGAGATGCCGCAAAAAGAGATCAATCGCTTCCATGATTTTACTCGCTACTTCACGCAGAACCATGCGCGCTCGGCACTGACCCCCTTCCTAGATAAGAAGTCGCAGGAGGGACTAGAGAGTGCGGACATCGAGGCCTACTACGGCTACTGGCAAGAGGCGTCGTACATCAATGGCCTGCTCGTCCTCGTCGCCAACGATCCGCCCCCCGTCGCGAGCAAGCAAAACCTCAGCGTATTTTGGTCGAACTATTCCGGAGATTTTTCGGCGCGACTCGGAAAGGGGTACTACGCACCTTTCAACATCGAAGAAAATAAGACCACCGATGTCATTCGCCATGTCCAACTCCGCGTCACCATCGACGGACTGAGGCTTAGGTTCGAAAACATCAACGGGAAGAGCTTG
>JAIXOY010000071.1 GCA_027486525.1 Pseudomonadota bacterium | reverse complement strand
TGACCCCAGTGCTCGCAAGCCCATGCCGCCTATTGATTCAGGCTTCGCCCTCCTAACTGAAAATGAACGTGAAATAATTCGACAGTGGATTCTTCAAGGAGCACCGAGCCTATGAAAATAGTGTGCTTCATTCTCCTTGTCTCCTTCAGTGTGCAAGGCTTTGGCCGGAGTTTAAGGATCGATAAGAAAAAATGTACGGTCTCATTTTTGGCGCAGGGACGTCCTAGCGCAATAAAGATAGAAGGCGAGGGTGCTCACTGTGAAGGTGAATTCTTCGTCGATGCGGATCAAGAAAGCCTAGGACGCATTACCATCGACCTTTCTGATTTCACCACAGGCATGGGTCTCAGGGACCGTCACATGCATGAAAAGTATCTTGAGACCAAAAAGGAAGCTTTCAAAAAAGCCACCCTGACATTCTCGGACATAAAAAAATTTCGCCAAGAGATGGAGGATGGAACGTTCAAGGGCACACTCAACGCACAACTGAGCCTGCACGGCGTGACGAGAGAGGTTCCGGTAAACCTTGATTTTGCTGCTCAAGAATCTAAGAGCAAAGGCCACTTCAAATTCCAGCTTAAAATCAGTGACTATGGAATAGAGATCCCTTCATTTATGGAAATTACCATGGCCGATGTCGTGGATGTTTCCGGAGAAGTTGAAGCGGCGATTCATTGAAGTCAGCACTGTTCTTATTTTTTCTTAGCTTATCCTCAACTTGTTATGCGTATGTGGAACTTGCGCGACACGGGTATGCGAACTGCACTTCTTGCCATATTTCTCCATCCGGCGGCGGCGTGCTCACGAACTACGGGCGAGAACTCTCTAAGGAAGTTCTAAGTACCTGGGGGCGAGACGGGGAGCAAAAATTCGCCTATGGCTTGGTAGATACCCCGAAAGATGTATTGCTGGGGGCGTTCGTTCGGGCATTGCAAGTTCACCGCGAGGACAAGCAAAGAGTTCAAGGCATGGGCATCCTCATGCAGGCGGATGCGGAAATCGCCTATAACAATCAGCGATTTGCCACCGTATTTTCTTTCGGTAGGCAGGAGATCAGAAAAGGACTCGAAAGTGAAAGTCGAGCTTTCAGTCGGCGGCACTACGTTCTGTGGAGATTCAGCGAGACATGGGCCATCAGGGCCGGGCGATTCATGAAGAGCTATGGTTTGAATGATCCGAATCATAACCTCTTCGTCAGACGCGATCTCAATTTCAGTTTTGACTCTGAAACATACAACCTCGAACTTTCGCAGGCAGGGCCAACGTCTTCGTTTTTTCTCACCTACTCGGATGGGCTCATACTAAATAAGGACTGGACCACACTCAAAGAGAGAGGGGTTACGTCGTACTACAGTTGGTTCTTGTTTAATAAAGCGAAGCTCGGGTTCAACGCCTATCACGGTGAGAGCGAGACGAGCCGTCGCGATGTGGCGGGAGTTTGGGGCCTCGTGCCGTACAAAAATTTTTTCTGGCTAACTCAGTCTGATTGGCAGAAAACAAGAACTGACGGAGTGAGTACGAAGAAAGAAGGCTACGTAACGAGCAACCGTATTAGCTATGAGATCAAACAAGGTGTACTGCCCTTCCTACTCGTGGAAAGAAAGAAGCTCAACCGAGCACAAGATCTATCGGAACAAGAGTCTCTAGGCCTTGGACTTCAGTGGTTTCCTAGGCCACACTGGGAAATTCTCGCTGCGGCCCAACGAGGTCGAGTGGTTACGTCTGGCGATCAATCCGACCTGCTTTGGCTCATGGTCCATTTTTATTTGTAAGGATGAATTTGTATGAAGTTACTCCCGCTCATGATGCTTTTTTTTGTGACCTCAGTGCAGGCCAGAGTGGTGCATTACGAATTGACCGCCACCAAGGGAAAGATCAATCTAAGCGGCAAAAGGGAAGTTGATTTTGCGCTCATGCTCAACGGTGGTATCCCGTCTCCGACCCTCGAGTTCACAGAAGGCGATGAAGCCGAGATCGTGGTGAAGAACAACATCCCTGACGACGAGCTTTCGATCCATTGGCACGGGATTTTGCTCGATCCGGCCATGGACGGAGTGCCCTATGTGAACACTCCTCCGATTGCCCCAGGTGAAAAGTTCACCTTCAAGTTTAAACTCCGCCAGCAAGGGACGTACTGGTACCACTCGCACACGAATGTCCAAGAACAGAAAGGTGTTTACGGCGCCATCGTCATTCATCCACGAGAGAAGAAAATTAAAGCGGACCAAGATCTCGTCGTGGTGCTGAGTGATTGGTCGGATGAAGATGCCACGCAAATTCTTAACAATCTTCGTAAGGACGGCGATTACTATCTCTTCAAGAAACAGACCATGCGGTCCTGGTGGGGAGCGCTCCAGGCAGGTGCACTGGGCCAGTTTCTTGGAAATGAATGGACTCGCATGGGAGGGATGGATTACTCCGACGTGGGGTACGACGCTTTCCTCATCAACGGCAAAAAAGAGAGTCAGGGGTTGATGGCGCATCCGGGAGAGAAGATCCGCGTTCGCATCATCAATGCAGCCGCCTCGTCGTACTTCTACGTTTCCTTAGGGCAGGCACCGATGAAGATCATCGCTCTCGATGGTGTTGACATCCAGCCCATCCTTGCAAACGAGTTCCTCATCGGCATGGCCGAAACCTACGACGTTCTTTTCGTCGTCCCCGATCATAAGAACTACGAACTCAAAGCAACCGCACAAGATGGGACCGGCTCGGCTTCGACGTGGATCGGAATGGGCGACAAGGTCTTTGCACCTAAGAAACCCTTTCCTGACATGTATGCTTCAATGATGGACCACCGGGCGATGGATCACTCAAAAATGAGTGAGGCTCCTATGGATCACTCAAAAATGAGTGAAGCCCCTATGGATCACTCCCAGATGGGACACGGGTCAATGGACCATGGATCGATGGACCATGTTCCAGCCAAAGAAACTGAAGTGATTAAATCCTTCAGCGTAGAAGACGCCATGGCTTCAGAAGAAACAGAGTTCGCGCCGAGCATTCCTCGCCACGACGTGAAACTGGTGCTCGACGGCGACATGGAAAGATACGTGTGGCACATCAATGGCAAAGCGATCCACGAAGACCGCACTATCATGATCCGTGAGCGCGAGGTTGTGAGGTTCACTTTTGTGAATCAAACCATGATGCATCATCCGATGCACCTACACGGACACTTCTTCCGCGTCTTGAACAAGCACGGCAAGCGATCACCAATGAAACACACGGTGGACGTGGCCCCGCACACCACGAAGGTCATCGAGTTCTACACCGACGAGCCGGGGGAGTGGATGCTCCACTGTCATAATCTTTACCATCTGAAGACGGGCATGGCTCGAGTCGTGAAGTACTCGAGCTA
>JAIXOY010000219.1 GCA_027486525.1 Pseudomonadota bacterium | reverse complement strand
TTCCTTACCCGAGCACCCGGGACAAGTATCCCCCTGCTATATTCTGGACCCATCGAGAGGAGCTCCATGAAACACGCATTTTGGCTTACAGGCCTGCTTGTCACGTCTACTTTAGCGTGGGCGCAAGACCCTGAGTTCGACTACAAACTCCTCTCCGAGCGTCGCGCCTCGCTGGTGCTCCCGAGCTACACTCCTGAGCAAAAACTCAACGTGCTCACCCAAGCGCGCGTGGTTCTCACCCAGCTGTTCGTTCACGACCAACTCAAACTGCAGGACTTCGGTGAAAGCGCCAACCCAACTCCAGCGCTTGATGCGCTTGAAGCTGAGATCAAGACCGTGACGGATGTGGAGTTCCACGGCCGCATGCGCGACATGGTGAACCGGCTTAAAGATTTGCACACCACCTACAAGCTCCCTTTGCCTTACGGTTGCTACGTCAACATGCTGCCGTTCAGTTTCAAAGAGATCGTCCGGGCCGATGGCGAAAAAGCCATCGCCGTCGCCACCCTGGCCACGGACGAAGGCCTCACTCGCCTTGTTCCCAATCTCGTCGTGCAGCTGGGTGACGAGCTCGTCACCTACAACGGCCTTGATGCCTACGACGCCGCGCATGCCCTGGAGCCCCGTGCTCTCGGCGCAAACCCGGCCGCGCAACTGCGTCGTGAGATCGGCCTCTTGAGTGTGAAAGGCCAGAGACGCGACTTCGCTCCGGCGCAAGACTTCGTCGAGCTCACCCTTAAAAATAGCCGCGGTGAGATCTATCAAACACGTGTGCCGTGGATCAGCAGCGGTGACCTTGAATGTCTGAATCCACCGACGGAGATGAAGAAGAAGGGCCCTGCGAAGAAAGTCGTGAAGTTTGACATGGGCGTGGACGATGAGCAGTTCCTGCACAACCGCCTTTTCCGTTCACACACCGTTGCTAAGACTAGAGACGACTTCCAGGACTCGGCCGATCCGATCCTAAAATTTAAACGCATCACCAACCAGCACGGTGTGTTCGGCGTGCTGAAACTCGAAAGCTTCGTTCCCGAGAAACTTTCTGTCGATGAAGTGATCGCTGAAGTGGCGCGCATTCTCAAGACGGAATTCAAGGCCACCCAAGGCGTGATCTTTGATGTGCGCAACAACGGCGGCGGCTACATCGCCCTCGCCGAGAAGATGGTGCAGCTCTTCACTCCCCGCACGGTGCAGCCCCTCGGGTTCCGTCTCAAGAACAGCTCGATGAACCAAACCTACTGGGACAGATGGCCGAACGATCGTTTCACCAAAGCACTCAAGCTGGCCCAGGCACAACGTGCTCACTACACAGAACCACTCCCTCTCAACTTCGTTCGCGAAGTGAACAAGCTTGATCAAGCTTACTTTGGCCCAGTGGCCGTGTTGATGAACTCAAACTGCTACTCATCCTGTGACATGTTCAGCGCCATCATGCAGGACCACGAAGTCGGTACCATCTTTGGCGAAGACGCCAACACCGGTGCCGGCGGCGCGAACAACATCTCCGTGGCCGATCTGTTTGAGGACCTGGGAGAAGGCCGCCGAGGCGTCTTCACCACTCCACTGCCGTCGGGCCAGGACATCGGGTTCTCATGGCGCCAGACTCTGCGCTCGTTTGGTCCACGCCGCGGTGATCTCGTAGAAGACGTCGGAGTCGTCGCGGACGAAGTGGTTCCGGCCTCAAGCTCGGACCTGATTTCTGAAGATGAAGAGCAGTTCGCCACCATATCTGAACGGCTCATTGAAGCCACCGCCGAGCGGCGTTCATCGGTGGCCTTTGAAAGCTCGAGTGCCGATGTTCCCATGGGTGCCCCGCTGCAAATCAAGGCCCGCTGGACCCACACCACGGCGATTGAGTTTCGCCAAGACGGCGTCTCTCTCGGGACCATCAACGTCGACAAAGACGCGCCTCAGATGACGACGTTGACGTTGCCCTTCCTGGCCCCAAGTGTTGCCGCCAGCGGGCGCATCGAGGCGCTAGGGTTGGTGGATGGCGAACCGGTGTGGCGCAAGTTCTATCAGTACCGCACAGTTCCTGCGTCGATCGTCGTTGCCGGCCGTCTGTTCAGTGACTTCTCCGACGGCTCCGAGGCCTACTTCATCAACTACGGATCAGCGGCG
This sequence comes from Pseudomonadota bacterium, assembly GCA_027486525.1. Lineage (GTDB taxonomy): Bacteria > Bdellovibrionota > Bacteriovoracia > Bacteriovoracales > Bacteriovoracaceae > UBA6144. The sequence goes on along the minus strand of JAIXOY010000219.1, from coordinate 6,447 downwards.
GTTGAGGGATGGCAAGTGCGCGACGGGGCCTTGCGGGTCGGCGCAGGGCCACTGTACAGCAACGACATCACCGCTCACGCCTCGCTGTTTGTCACGTTGCCAGCGAACTCGGCCATGACCATGACCGCGAACCTGGAAGGTGCGACGGAAAAGGGCTATGACTTTTTCAGAATGGTCATCATCGCTGCAGGCACGGAAACGGAAGTGTTTCCTTCAACCAGCGGCCCGATCCCGGCGCTTGCTCACAACATCGACCTGGCCGCTTTCGCCGGAAAAAGCATCGAGATCCGCATGGAGTTCAACAGCGACACCGCGGAAACGGACATCGGCCCAGCGCTCGACCAATTTATTATTTGGTAACGGCTTCTTCTAAATGGCAGATGACATTTAGAAGAAGTCTTATTGTTGGTAGACGCGGAACTGGACCTTCCGGTTCTGCCACTCCTCCGGCAACTGCGACGCCTGATCACCGTAGCTCACGGTCACGATCTTCGCCGGTGGTACACCGTTCACGACCAGCATCGCAGCGACGTTCTGGGAGCGGCCTTGACCTAAGACATAGTTCTTTTGCACGTCACCCACGCGACTGGCATAGCCCTCGAGCACCACACGCGTAATCTTCTCTCCGGCACTTCTGTAGAGGGCCAGGAACTTTTCCACTTTCTTCCTCTCGCTGCCGGTGATGTCGGTCTTGCCATTCGCGAAGTAGATGTTTTCTGTGGCCACCAGACGGCCAAAGCGCTTTTCTTCTTCTCGGGTTTTTGGAGGTGCGACCGGTTGTGGCTCAACCACCTTGGCCGGCTTTGCCGGAGCGGGAGTCGGCTTCTCCGCAACGCCGTCATGCCACTTGATGCCAGCAAACAACGTGTAGTTGTTGCGCTCGACTTCATCCGTCCCGGCCAACCCAGCACCACCATAGAGCGCAAAGCTCTCGCCGGTTTTGTGTTTCGCCGTGAGGTAGTAATCGCCTTCGTCTTGGCGCTCATCACTTTCGATGGTGACGTTACGAATGATCTCTGCGTTCACGTTCCATTCCTCGGTGACATCCAGCGAAAGCCCTAGCTGCCCCAAGATCAAATTGCGATAATCTAATTCTTGATAATGGCTCCGAGGCGCATGGCCATACCCGAGGCCTCCCACCAAATGCCAGCCCGTCCAATGACCCTCGGCCAGCAGCGAGATTGAGCCCGTCACGCTTTGTGCGGTGGTGAAGTTTTCTTTTTTCCCCGTCGGCAAGGTGAGCTGCGGGTTGATCGAGACGAAGTCCCCGAGGCGATACTTGGCGCGCACCACAGAATCAGCGAACGACGTATACGACTCCTCCAGCACTTTGTTCTGAACCGCGGCGAGATCGAAGCCCAAGACCAGACGATCACTCCAGTAGTGGCTATACCCAAAAGTGAGAACGTTGTTGTAGTTGATGATGTCTTCATCCACCGCGTTCACATCAGCGTCGGTGTAGTAGAACGGCGCATGCACATGGGCATAGCTCGCGAGGAAGATATTCTTCGCAGGAAATTTCTCCGTGAAAGCATCGTCCAGCAATGAGTAGCGGTAGCTGTCCGTGAAACGATGACCAATCAGGTTCACCGCGAAAACGGACGGTGCCACCAGCAACAAGAGCAGACCCAAAAAACGCATGCGCTTCTCCAATAAAAAAGGGCCCTCGTAAGGGCCCTTGAAATTCTCTAAGAAAAGTATAACGAGGTTCTAGCGGCAAGACACTTTTTTGCGTGTTTTGATCACAAGCTTAGGCATCGAAACCAGTCGGGTATCGTCGGTGAAGATGAAGCTACTTGCTCCACCCTTCAATTCTTCCAACTCACTGCGACCAAGGCCGAAGAGAGCGCGCACGTCGTACTCCGTCTTGAGGGCCATGCAATTGTAGCGACCGCAGCGGGTGGTGCCTCGGGCGAACTCGTCTTCATAGAGACCGTTGACCGGCGTGCTCATGGGCTGCCAGAACGCCGCGTTCTTCAATTTCTGCCAGCTCTCCAGGGTGAACTCCTGGCCAGAGCAGCGGCGGAAGGGTGCGCTGGAGATGCACAGGGCTTCGGTGTCTTTGTGATCATCCAAGACGACCTTCAGCACATCCACCGCCAAGCGTGCGTCGATGATCTCGCCGTCGAGGTGAGGAACGTCGTACACCACAAACACTTGGGCATTTTTCACGATGTAGCGATTGAGTTCGCGGATGTAGCTGTTGGTCTGGGTGCCATAGAGGTAGCTGAGTTTCGCCGTGGTTTTCGGGCGCGAGCTCACGTAAGGGAAGGTCACGCTGGCCGGATTCGCACTGGCGCGGGCACTCAAGACCGTCTCTACCACTTCTTCACACATGGCCGTTTGAGCGCGCGCCTTACCCACACCCGTCAACGTGATCGCCAATGTGGCCGCACGGTCAGAGACCAAATTCAGCGCCGCACTTTGCGCGCCAGGAGCCGTCGGACGGAACACGAGATCCATGACACATGAACCTGGCAGAATGACATCTCCACAGGTGCCCTGCGTTCCTGGGAAAGCACCGCCGGTGAAAGCAAAGACGCTGCCATCCAAAAGCTTGTCGCTCAAGGTGACCGGCAAGTCCCCGCTGTTGATGATCTCTACTTGCTTGCGGACTTCACCGCCCACCACCAACTCTCCGAAGTCCACCTGACGGCCATGCATCGCTGCTAGTCTTAACTCGCCGGGCTTCGGAGGGTCACCCACCACTTGCGCATAGGCTTCGCCGATCACCGGAACACGACGCTGTAAAACGGCCTCTTCAGAGGTTGTCCAGTAACTGATGATGACATCATCTTGGTGGATGCCAGGAGTCGTCGGGTTGTAGACCACTTCCACTTCACAGCTTTCGCCTGCGCGAAGAATTTCCGGACAGGATTGACCTAAGCGGAAAGGCTGGCCCTTGTCCAAGCGCGCCGACACGTGGAGATCACGGTCCCCTTCGTTTTTAACAATGACACTGTTCTGGCGCGGAGTTCCGATGAGGTCACGCCCAAAGTCCACCGAGCTGCCGCCTCCGCGTGCAGTGGCCACAAGCGCACTCGCCGCGAGTGGGTCTTCGACTTTCTTCTCGCCACGCAATGGCAACAACGCGCGCCTCACGTCAGCGGGATTTTTCTTAAAGAAATACGTCGCGATCAAGTTATCCGCAAACACACCTGGCACGCGCGACTCGAACTCGATATCAAGGGTGCAGGTTTTGGTGGCTTCGTGCTCGCGGACGCAATCACCGTTGGTGCCCGGAAACGTGCCGCCACGGAAACGAAAATTTGTGCCGATCTCGAAGCTGTAATCTACCACCAGAGTGTCGTCAGAGTTAGGGTTAAGCGCATTCACGGAAACGCTGCTGGCGGTTCCATTGGTGCTGACGCGCAACTGGCGTGAGCCGTCGGAAAGTCCGAGCGACAGCGGGAGTGTTTCGGCGGTGGCCGCCTCGGTAGGGATCTGACTTCCCGAAACTTTCTTCGCATCCCGGGTGAGGTGGGGATTTCCGCAACCCTGGAGGATGAGAATGGCCAATAGCATGAGCGTCTTCATAAGAAGCCTTTACCTAGAAATTTGAGTTCTAGGCTCAGGACATCCAATTTCCGTGCCGGCCAAAGGGAGCTTTAGAGGTATTAGGCCTGCTTAAACAATGACCGGTGCCTAGAAACTAGACACCGGTCAAGGGAGGGCTAGTACCAGTATTTTACAGCGGCACTAGTCATGAACGCATCTGCGGTCTCGCTGGTTGTGTAAAGATACTTAATGTTCGCACCTAACGTCAGAGCACTGCCGTTGAGGTCGGCTACGGGAATATCGAAGCCAGTTAAAGGAGCAAAGCCAATGTCGATGATGCCCCCCGTGAGCACCGGACCGACACCCACCCCGACGAAGGAATGGCGAATCACCGGAATCTCGCCCCCGAAGTTGTAGGTCCCTCGCGCCAGTGCGGCCGTGCGCTGATCATCGTTGTTCACATTGTTTCGATCCATGTCAGCGGTGAAGATCTCGGCGCCGACACCGTACGGAATGTAGGGCTGATAGCCCACGTCCACGCCCATTCCTAGGGACGTGTCGTAGCCACCCGCCGGATTGTTCACGCCGAGGTTCAGCCCCATGTGCACTTTTTGTTCCGACCGGTTGCTGACTTCTTTCGGTTCGGGGAAAGTCCCCACCGTGGCTTCTTGTGCGTAAGCACTAAAAGCCGAAGTTGCGAGCAAGCAAAGCAATGTTTTTTTCATCATCAGATCTCCCTGGTTAGTAACGTACGTCCAGTATGGAGGGCCCGACGAAAAAATGATTCGCTAGTGCATGTAGAAATTGTGAAGAAAATGAAACACTCGCCCCTACAGAGACTCTGCCGCGAGCTTGAGTGCGCGGTACGCATTCACTCGGCCCGCGCCGTAGTAACTCGCGCGACCCATGGTGTCTGCTGAGCGCTTGATGATGCTTTGCACTTGCGCCGGTGTGAAATTCGGATTCACAGAGTAGACCAGGGCTGCAATCCCGCTCACCACCGGAGCCGCATAGGACGTGCCGCTGCCGGTGCGGTACTTTGCTAGCAAGAGGACATCGTCGTAGATCGTGGTTGAGTAGAGCATGTGGCCAGGTGCCATGACGTCGATGAAAGGACCGTAGTTCGAGCCGCCCCAGTCGTCTTCCGCGCGCCAGTATTTCCAGCGTTCGTCGGCGCTGTCCGTCGCCCCGACGGCAAACACATTCTTGAAGTCAGGGTAACTTGCGAGGGATCGGTACAGGCCGCGGTTTCCAGCAGCATAAACTAAGAGAGCGCCTTTACCGGCCGCATACTTCCCCGCGGCTTCGACGGCCGGACTTTGGACCCCGGTGAAACTCACGTTGATGACTTTCGCGCCCCGATCGGCCGCCAACTGGATGCAGTCGGTGATGAGCTGCATGCTGGTGCTGCCGGTCTCGTTCGAGATACGCAGGGGGAGAATTTTTATGAACGGGGCCAGCCCCACGCCCCCCAGGGAGTTCAGCTTTGCGGCGATGATGCCCGCAACGAATGTGCCGTGAGATGTGGTCGTGCTGTTGTCGGCGACTCCGTCCACCATGTTCCAGCCGGCCAACAGATTGCCAGCGAGGTCTTCGTGATCGGCCTGCGCCCCCGAATCACAGACGGCAACCACGATTTGTTTGCGTACATCGGCCAGGGCCCACGCCGCTTCCGTCTGCACGTTGCCGTGGTGCCACTGAGAACTGAGATCGGTTTCTTCCCTATCGCTCGGCGTGCTTTCGATGGTGTTGTAGGTGACGAATTCGTAATCGCCAGTTTTCAGCATTTTTTGGCGCAGACTTTCGAGAGATTGGTTATTTTTTGCGGTGAGAACTTGCGACTTGGATTGGTTCTTTAAACGATAGAGCAGCTCACCCGTATGGTGAAACTGCGCCTGAGCGCTGAAGGAGACGAGAGTTGCCAAAATCCATTTCAGCATAAGACCTCTTCGAAGCGTTTTATTTATTGTCTCCGAGCTTTCCTGAGATTTTTGGCCTTGCGCGTAAAGGCAAAGCTTGCCCGCCCCTTATAATGCTTTTATGAAAACACTTCTCTTGCTGATTCTCCTCTCGGCCTGCGCTCAGACCTCACAAGACAACTCACCACGAACCGCCCTCGAAACAGTTGAGCAGTTTTATCGCTCTTATCTTTCTCTACCGAATGGCAAACCACGTAATGCCCATCCACCCTTTTCAAAATCGTGGCAGGGGTTGCTGGATCGCAACGCCGCTGTTTGCCGCAAGAAGGCCGGCTCCGACATCTGTGGCGCGTACGCTCATGGTGATATGTACCTCGACTCACAAGAGTGGGGCGCCGACTTAAATGTTACCAACTCAGGATTCCGGGCCGATGAGATCAAACCCGGCCGCATCTACGTGCGCTTCATGCTGTTCCCGCAATACCGGGACGCCAAAATGAAAAGCGCTCGCACGCTGACCTATGTGATGATCGAAGAAGATGGCCGCTGGGTGGTGGATGACATCATTATGCGAAATCGCTCTACGAAAGAAAGCATTCGCCAAGAAACTCAGTACTTCCAATCGCTATGAAATACTTCTTCTTCCTCATACTCTTTGTTCACACCGCGAGGGCCTCCTCCCCGTTTGTGGCAATCTTTGTCGACGCCCCGACTGAGGCGAAGCTCGGTCGCTTCCCGATTGAACGCACCTACTATGCCAAAGCTCTCGAGCAACTGAAGTCAGCGCAGGCCAGAGGCGTGGTGCTCAAGTATTTCTTTGATCTGCCTCGCAAGGGCGATGACGAATTGATTTCCGCCATGAAAGGAATGCCCGTTCTCCTGCAAGGCCGCATGGATAACGAAGAACCCGCGACACAAAAACTTTCACCACAGTTCTTTCGCTCAGACGTGAAAGGCCCACGGAAAAATCTGAGCACCGGCAAGAAGGGTTGGATCCCGCTCCCGAGACTTCAGCAGAGTGCCGCAGGTG
>JAIXOY010000208.1 GCA_027486525.1 Pseudomonadota bacterium | reverse complement strand
TCAGGGTGAAGACGTGGTGGCGGGTATCCGCACGCCATGTCCCATTAACCTCGCCTCAACCAACGATCAGAATAAACAATTCAAGACGCTCGAAGCGGCGATGCCGTCAGCTTACGGTGAATTGGTAAAAACCTACCAACTTCTTGAGAAACACTACCGCGACATGCAGGACATCGAGTTCACGATCGAAGCGGGGACTTTCTACATCCTGCAAACACGGAACGCGAAACGGACCGTGGCCGCGGCCATGCGTGTTGCCGTTGACCAGGTCCACGAAGGCCTGATCACGAAAAAAGATGCCCTCTTGCGTGTGCAGCCCGATGACTTGAATCTTTTGTTGCACCCACGCCTCGATCCGAAAGCGCAGAAGATTCTTCTCGCCACCGGTTTGCCGGCGTCTCCCGGCGCGGCTTCAGGTCATATCGTGTTCCATTCGAAAGATGCGGAGGAGTGGGCGAAGGGCGGCAAGAAGGTTGTGCTTCTTCGGACTGAGACATCTCCTGAAGACATCGGCGGCATGGCCGCGGCCACCGGCATTCTCACCGCTCGCGGGGGAATGACCTCTCACGCGGCCGTTGTGGCGCGCGGTATGGGCAAACCTTGCGTCGCTGGTTGCACGCCGTTGATCATCGACGAGAAGAGCCGCACGCTGAATGTGAAAAACAAAACCTACAAAGAAGGCGACTTCCTCACGTTTGACGGCGCCACGGGTGAAGTCTACGAGGGCTTGATCCCAACCGTAGATGCGCAAATCTCCTCAGCGTTTGCGGAATTCATGGGCTGGGCAGACGAAGTTCGTCGCCTGCGTGTACGCACCAACGCTGATACCCCTCACGACACGAAAGTCGCTCTGGAGTTTGGCGCGGAAGGCATTGGCCTCTGTCGTACGGAGCACATGTTCTTTGCTCCAGAGCGGATTCTCGCTGTTCGTGAAATGATTTTTGCTGAAACCACGGAAGACCGTAAAAAAGCTCTCGATAAGTTGCTGCCGTTTCAGCGCGAGGACTTCTACGGCATCTTTAAAGCGCTTAATGGACTACCGGCCAATATCCGCTTGCTTGATCCGCCTCTGCACGAGTTCTTGCCTCACCAAGACCATGAGGTGAAAGAGCTCGCCCAAGTTCTCGGCGTAACTGAAAAACGCATTCACGAACGTAACAACGCGCTTCACGAGTTCAACCCGATGCTCGGGCACCGCGGCTGCCGCTTGGCGATTACGTACCCAGAGATTTATCAGATGCAGGCGCGCGCGATCATCGAAGCCGCCATCAAGTGTGAGTCTCAAGGCATTAAAACTCTGCCTGAAATCATGATCCCGCTCACCAGTGAGTTGCGTGAATACGCAGCGATCAAAGGGGAGTGCATTGAGGAGATTGAAAAAGTCTTCAAAGAGAAGAACGCCAAGGTGAAGTACAAAGTCGGTACGATGCTCGAGCTTCCTCGTGCGTGCATCATGGCGAAAGAAATCGCTACCGAATCAGACTTTTTCTCTTTCGGTACTAACGATTTGACTCAAACGACCTTCGGTCTCTCACGGGATGACGCTGGTAAGTTCCTGCCGAGCTACACCGCTCGTGGCATCTATCCTCGCGATCCTTTCGTCGCGATCGATCGTGACGGTGTGGGCTTCCTAATGAAGCATGCTGTGGTGGAAGGGAAAAAAGGCAATCCAAACATTCACGCCGGTATTTGCGGTGAACACGGAGGGGAACCAAGCTCCGTGGAATTCTGCCATCAGATCGGTCTTGAGTACGTCTCCTGCTCACCGTTCCGCGTGCCGATTGCGCGTTTGGCAGCGGCGCAGGCAGCGTTGAAGTCATGATTCTCGTTCGCGACATGGTGCTGGAGGACTGCGCGGCAGTCGCCAGTATTCATGTGCGCGGGTGGCAAGCCACTTACCGTGGCATGATGCCCGATTCATTTCTAGATGCACTCACCATCGAGCAGCGAACGGAGCGCTGGAAGAATAACATCGCACGCAACAACAGCATGAATCTCGTTGCTGAAAAAGCAGGACGTGTGATGGGCTTTGGCGGCGGTGGTGCCAATCGCAGTCTCGATGTCGCTCCTCACCTCGAGCATGAACTGTGGGCGCTCTATGCCGATCCTGATTGCTGGGGGCAAGGCCTTGGTTCCGCAATGTTAGATGAGTTCGCACGACGGATTCAGGCACCCTATCTAGTGTGGGTTGCCACGGAGAACTTGGTTGGCCGTAAATTCTATACGCGGATGGGCGGTCAATTGCTTGCGCTCACCAAGAATGAAGAGGTCGGGGGAGCACAGGTCCCGCACGTCGCTTTCGAGTTCTCGAAATTAAGTTGTGCCCGGTAAGAGAGCAGACTAGCCTAACAAGATGAAAGAAATTCGCCGGTTGATTGAAGTCATCTTGCCGCAACAAGAGCATCTCGATGCGCTGGCCGTGGGAGTGGTTGATTTCGAGTCGGGGAATTTTGAAATCACCGGCGACGTGCGGTTCTCCTACGACCTCGCGTCGGTCACAAAAGTTCTCGGCAATGCGGCCGTCTATTGCATAAAACCCGAAGCCTTTACGTCGGACATGCGCTTGCTGCTTGAGCATCGCGCGGGATTGCCGGCCTGGGGCCTACTGCCGAATCCCGGTTGGCGTGACATCATTCTTTCTTACCAGCCGAAAAGTTCCGAGACACTTTATTCAGATTTCTCCGCCATGCGCGTGACCCTAGAGTTAGAAAAACTGGGTCTCGCCGTGCCGAAAGTCATGGAGTCGATTTGGGATCCGGAAGTGAGCTTTTGGAGTAAATATCCGCGCAAGCATTTCAGTCCCAAGACCGGTGAGCGCGGTGGTTACAGTATCTACGGCGACGTCCATGATCCAAACGCCTGGGTCATCAAAGAGTGGTGCGGCCATGCCGGCCTCTTCGGGACGGTGAGTGGTGTCTGTCGCACGCTTTTGAAGCTTGAGCAGCAAACCTCTTTCATCGGCAAAACTAAAGCAGCGCTCAAAGGACATGAACATCGCTTCATCAATGGCTGGGACCGGGTAGAAAATCCTTCGAATACACTCGCAGGAGTGGGATGCTCGCAGCATACCTTTGGTCATCTGGGCTTCACGGGAACCTCCGTTTGGATCGATGCCGACAAACGCAAGGGGCACGTGATTCTTTCCAACACCACTCGCGACGGGTGGTTCTGCAAAGATGGCCTGAATGAAATGCGCCGAGCTATCGGTGAGTGTGTTTGGAAGGAGTAATCCCGTGCAACTAACCTGCCACTATTGTTTTGAGCCTTTCACTCTGACTCTCTTCATTGAGGACGGTGAGGAACAAGAGTTCATCACGGATTGCGAAGTTTGCTGCCATCCCTTACAGATCAATGCGGTTTGGAGTGAGGACGAAGGCCGCTTCTCGGTAGACGTCTCACCAAGCTGATCTATACTTAAAGAAACAAGGATGTTTCTCATGCGTCAGCACTTCTACGGGCTTTCTGTCGCCCTCATCGCCCTCAATGTTCTTTGCGCCTTCCTCTGGCCCACGGGCTTGTGGTCACTCGCCGTGATCGTTCCTTTTCTGGTGGTGGGATTTAACGACGCCCTCCAGACTCGTCAGGCCATCCGCCGGAACTTTCCGGTGCTGGGAAATTTTCGTTACCTCTTGGAAATGATTCGCCCAGAAATTAACCAGTACTTTATTGAGAGTAATACGGACGGTGCACCGATCAACCGTGAAAACCGCTCCGTGGTTTATCAGCGGGCCAAAAAAGTAACGGACACCATTCCATTCGGTACACAGCAAGATGTGTACCGTGAAGGCTATGAGTTCGTCGGACATTCGATGCGTCCGCAGCACGTTGACCCGGCCACGCTCCGTGTGGTCGTCGGCGGTGCCCAGTGTAAGCAACCCTACAACGCTTCTATTTTCAACGTTTCGGCCATGAGCTACGGCTCACTCTCGCAAAACGCACTCCTTGCTCTCAACGGCGGCGCGAAAGACGGCGGCTTCGCGCATAACACGGGCGAAGGCGGTCTCTCATCGTGGCACCTAGAAAATGGCGGCGACATCATTTGGCAGATTGGGACGGGCTACTTCGGTTGCCGTGATGAGAAAGGGAACTTTCATCCTGAACTGTTTGCTCAGAAAGCAGTCGATCCGCGCGTGAAAATGATCGAGATCAAACTGAGCCAAGGGGCGAAGCCCGGTCACGGCGGCATCTTGCCGAAAGAAAAACTCACCGCAGAAATCGCGCAGATCCGCAATGTGCCCATGGGAGATGACGTGATTTCTCCGCCGGGCCATTCGGCATTTAGCACGCCGATCGAGCTCTTGAATTTCGTCCAGAAACTTCGCGAGCTCTCAGGCGGGAAGCCGATCGGCATCAAACTGTGCGTCGGACGCGAAGAAGAATTCATCGCTCTCTGCAAGGCGATCGTGCAAACCGGAACTCTCTTGGATTACATTTCAGTCGACGGTGGAGAAGGGGGAACGGGTGCAGCTCCCCTCGAGTTCTCTAACTCCGTTGGCATGCCCGGCAACGACGCCATCGTGTTCGTCGTGAATGCTTTGCGTGGCTTCGGTCTCAAAAATAAGATTCGCGTTTTTGCCTCAGGAAAACTCACCACCGCATTTGGTTTGATCCGCTTGATGTCTCTCGGTGTCGATGTCATGTACGCTGCTCGCCCATTCTTGCTTTCTTTGGGTTGCATCCAGGCGCTTCGCTGTAACACCAACGAATGCCCTACGGGTGTGGCCACTCAAGATCCACGTCTTACGCAAGGCCTGGTGGTGAAAGACAAGCGCACCCGCGTGAAGAACTTCCATGGGCAAACGCTCAGAACCGTCGCGGAGATTATCGGGGCCATGGGGTTGCATTCTCACCGTGAACTCCGCCCGCAGCACCTGCGCCGCCGGGTTTCACAATTCGAAGTTAAGAGCTGGGAAGAACTGGTGGAATGGGTGCCAGAGGAGGCCTGGTTGAGTACGCCACCTGTGAAGTGGTCAAAGCAGTGGGGTGACATAAACCCAGCGCACTTCTAGACTCGCTGCGCTGCAGACAAAAAGTACTGGCACTGGGTAAAACTGTAGATAACAAAGGTGCCCCCATGCTTTCAATTTTATTTGCCTTCATTTTTACCACTCAGGCCCAGGCTTACATGGTCATCAGTGATGTGGATGACACGGTCAAAATCACAAACTCCGGCAGCACCACTCAGGCCGCCTGGAGCGGACTTTTTAAGAAGGATGTTTTTCCAGGTATGCCAGAAATGTACCGGGCATGGTCAGCCGAAGGCGCGCCACTTCATTTCGTGACGGCCTCGCCAGCGCTCGTCCGTGGCAAGATCAACGAGCTTCTCACTCATCACCAAATTTCCGCCGCATCCCTCACCTTGCGCGGCAATCTCTTCGAATCAAAACTCAAGTACAAGGTTCGTGAGATCTCTAAAATCATGGACCGCTTTCCCTCGGAAGATGTGATCTTGGTCGGTGATGATGTGGGGCAGGACCCCGAAGTGTTTCTGGCCCTCAAGGCAAAATACGGCGATCGCATCTTGGTCTCTTACGTCCGCCCGGTGCGGGCCCGCGACGCTTTGGCAGGAAACACTCCTTACGTCACAGCTTTTGATATCGCGAGCGAGGAGCGCGCCTTGGGTCGTCTGGATTTTCTCACCATGGGACGGATCACGTTGGCCGTTGTGAAGGGCGATAAAACCAAACTCTTCCCGAAATTCGCCTGGTGTCCTATCGAAATCGACGACACCGGTCTTCCGACAGACTCATCGAATGAGTTGGGTGCCGAAAAAGTCGAACTCTTCATCGAGACCCTTTGCCGAGAAAGACAGTCGGATTCTGAAATACTGCCCTAGCTGAATTGTCCCTGGTAGAATGGAGCTTCATCTCGAGGAGTTCCGCACCATGGATTTGCAGCACCTAATTGCCCAAGAAGATCTCATTCGCCGTCGTCACGAATTCAAGCGCGTGTTCTTCTATCGCGTCTGCGGAGCGGGCATGGGGCCAGCGGCGGTGCTGATGAAGCAAGCAGGCCTCCATGTGGAAGGCGCGGACAGTGCGTTCTACCCTCCGATGTCGACGTACCTTGAAAGCACCGGCATTCCGTTGCACAAGCTTGAAGCGGCCACACCAGACATGCTGCGCCAGTTTGATTTGATCGTTGTCGGTAATTCTCTTTCAGGAAAATCAGAACAGGCCCGCATGCTCGAAAAAACCGGCGTGCCCTTTACGTCGTTCCCGGCCGCCCTCGGTGCCTTGGTTTTAAAAGAACGCCAAGTGATCGGCGTGTGTGGAACTCACGGAAAAACCACCACGACATTTTTTCTCACGCAGATGCTCGAGAGCTTAGGTCAAAAGCCGGGCTATCTCGTCGGCGGCATCATCGACGGTCGCGATCCTGCTCGCCTCGGTGAGGGGAAGTATTTCCCCATCGAAGGCGACGAGTACGACTCCGGTTACTTCCATAAAATTTCTAAGTTCCGTCTCTACGAACTGAAGCACATGATCCTCACGTCGCTGGAGTTCGATCACGCCGATATCTTCTCGAGCGTAGAAAAGATCGAAGACGAGTTCCGGGACGTCATTCCAAAACTCAAGGGCCAGATCATCATGAATCTGGAGTACCCATCTTCTTTGAAGTTGTGGAACGAGTACCTTGGCAGCGCGCCGGCCAAGTCGTGGACGAGCTATGGCCCCGGCGCGCCCGTTGGACCGCATGATGTGGTCACAGAAGAGAACGGTTCACGGTTTACTCTGACCTTGGGCGACGAAGACGTCGACTTCGAAACCACGGCCGTGGGGATGCATAACGTCTTGAACGTGACCGCTTGCTTGTCATTCTTGTACGGCGAAGGCTTCAAGATTCCAGAGCTGCAAAGGGCCGTGAAGGAACTCGGCATGGTGAAACGTCGCCAGGAAGTCCGCGGCACCTACAAGGGTGCCACGGTCATCGATGACTTCGCTCACCACCCGCGCGCCATCACCGTCACGCTCGAAGCGATCCGTGCGCGGTTCAAGAACCGCCGGATCATCACGGTCTTCGAACCTGTCTCGGCCACGGCCCGCTCTTCAATTTTCCAAACCGAGTTTCGCGACAGTCTCGCGGGTGGCAGTGATGAGGTGATCATCGCGAAGCCCGATCTTGCGACCACCGCCTTAGGTGGCTCGGATCTCGATGGCGTGAAACTCGCCGCTGAAATTCAAGCTCTTCACAAGCGCCCCGCTCAGTGTGTCTCAACGCTCGCACCTTTGCGTGCGGCGATCGATGCCACGGTGAAGAGTGGAGATGTGTTGGTGATTCTCTCTAACCGCACATGCCTCGGGCTGTGGGAGTCTGACTTTGTTCAGGCCCTTAAGTAGTTTTCTCGCCGTAGTTTTGATCCTGACGGCAGCGCAATCTTGCGCTTCGCCACTGAGCCCTGCATCGCAGGCGAGCACACTGGCGCAGTATCAGAAGCTCTTCGATGCCCACCGGAAGGAAATGTGTCCCGTCGGCCTGGAAGACGAGTTCGACCGCTTGCTAAAAAAATTCCGTGGCCAGGGTCATTGGGTACCAGAGCTCGGCGATGACGTGGACTACGTCACCGTGGAAAAGCTTTTGCCCGAGATGGAAAAAAAGCTCAAGTGGATCCAAGAGCAGCGCGCCCTTTTGCTGAAAAAGAAGAAGCTCCCGGGTGCCAGTGTGACGAATAAAGTCGAGGCGGATTTAAAGCTTTTGCTCAAGCACAAGTATGTGTGGGAAACCTCCACCGACGAAACCGTCCGTCGCCAAGCGGCGGAGGCTTCTCTGCAAACTCTCGTGAAGTTGAGGGCCGACTGGAAAAAGCTGGTGGCAACGCTGAACTATCTCACCAACTATTCGTTCCCGGTGGACCACCTGAAAAATCGTAAGATCTACGATGAGTTCCGCGACCGCCCGGAGCCGACCGCGAAACAAATTTCTAACTACGCTTTCTTCTATCGCCGCCTGCTAGAAGACGGAGCATATAACCCGGATCACACCAGTAGCGATTCTTGGCTGCGCACGACCCTTGATACCGTTCATCTCGAACTGGAACGACCGATGGTCGTGGTAGAAGAAGACCTGCGCTACGATCTGGAGTTCGTGCTCGCGCGCTTACGCAAAGAGCTTGAGCGCGGTCAATCATCGCTCGCGGCTCGCTTGGGCGAGTGGGAAGAGCGCACCTCGAAAGCGCTGCAGTTCTATCGTGATCTCATCGAGCCCGAGAATCGGGCCAAGTCCCGTGCGCTGATCAAAGAAAAGAACCAGGCCACCCTGCAATTGAAAGAGTGGGTGGCGAGCCAGCAGTCGAAGAGCTGGTTGTGGTGGAGCCGCCAAAGCGACACCATGAAAGCGCTCTATTCTCTAGAAACCATCCTCTACAACGAAGTCGGCAACGTGGATGAAGACGAGGCGCTGGAGCGTCTCGACGTCGCCCAGGTTGTGGTGAATCGCAAAGACGTGCCGTTCTACCGAACACTCGACAAGGTTCAGGAGATCTATCCTCTGCTGAGGAAAGACCTCTCCGAGAAAGAGATCCAGTCCGAAGACTGGTTGAACATTCTTTACCGTCGAGGGGAGTTCTCCTTCACGTACTACTACATGCCCGGCGCCGTGAAGGCGTTCTGCCCGGATATGTCGCCTACAGGAAAACGCCTGCAGCGGGAAAATCTCGAGATCGCCCTGGCGCTCTTGCGCGAGCCTCGCCATGACTTTACCGCCCTTCGCTATTTCTCTCGGGCTTCCATGCCTGGTCGGATCAACATGGCGAGCGTGTGGGAAGACTACCAGCGCCTGCCCGAGCGGCCTGGTTTGATTGTCGATGGGCAGGAAAAGCTGCGCGCCCTGATGAAGAAAAACGAACTGGAATACCTTTACCAGTTCACGGACCCGCAAGGGGGCGCCTACCGCGTTTACCAGACCGGAAATAAAATCTATGTGGCCCGTCTCCTCGAGGGCCAATGGGTGTTTTACTCGTGGAGGAACCCCCATTACTTCATCTACTTTGGTCTGAAGAAAACTCCTTCAACTCTTAAGTGATTTCCCTTTGCCAACTCCTCAATGATCCAGGTATAAAAACGCGCCTTAGACTATTAATTGTTTAGACCCGCGCGAGGAGTTCCCCATGTTGAAAGACTTTTTGTTCACCTCTGAATCAGTAACCGAGGGTCACCCGGATAAGATCGCCGACCAAATCTCGGACGCTGTCTTGGATGCCATGCTTACTCAAGATCCTAAGTCGCGCGTTGCTTGCGAAACACTCATCACCACAGGCCTCATCGTAGTTGCTGGCGAAGTCACAACGAACGCAAACGTAAACGTAAATGAAATCGCGCGTGAAACTGTTCGTAAGATCGGTTACGACCATTCAGACAAAGGCTTCGACGCCACCACCTGCGGTGTGACCGTCGCTCTCGGCAAACAATCACAAGACATCGCCATGGGTGTGAACGAAGGCGAAGGCACGTACCTTGACCAAGGCGCGGGTGACCAAGGTTTGATGTTCGGTTACGCCGTCAACGAAACGGCGAGCTACATGCCGATCACCATCGATCTTTCTCACCAACTCGCTAAACGCCTCACTGAAATCCGCAAGAACGGTACCGCGAAAGACTTGCGCGCAGATGGCAAAACTCAGGTCACCGCTCAGTACGTTGACGGTAAGCTCAAGCGCCTCGATGCCATCGTCGTCTCTACACAGCACGCAGAGTCGATGACTTTGAAGCAAGTTCAAGAAGCGGTGATGGAAGAAGTCATCAAGAAGACTGTTCCTACGCACTTGATCGACAAAGACACGAAATACTTCATCAACCCCACTGGCCGCTTCGTCATCGGCGGGCCCATGGGTGACTGTGGTCTCACGGGCCGCAAGATCATCGTCGATACCTACGGTGGACACGGCGCTCACGGCGGCGGTGCTTTCTCTGGTAAAGATCCCTCGAAAGTTGACCGTTCAGCGGCGTACGCTGCTCGTCATATTGCGAAGAACGTGGTGGCCGCGGGTCTCGCGGAGAAAGCTCTCGTGCAGGTCGCTTACGCCATTGGCGTCGCGAAGCCGATGTCACTCTTGATCGACACGTTCGGAACGGCGAAAGTCGACGAGATGAAGCTGCAGGCCGCGATCAACGAACTCTTCGACATGCGTCCGAAAGCACTCATTCAGCGCTTGAACCTCTTGCGCCCGATCTACTCAACCACCGCGGCCTACGGTCACTTCGGCCGTAAGGGCAAAGCGGGCGAGTTCACTTGGGAAGAGACGGATATGGTTGAGAAGCTCAAGGCTTTCTTCTAGACTCTAGGTAACAGAACAATAGGTAAGGGGTCCGTAAGGGCCCCTTTTTTTTATGAGCGAAATTTATTTCTTAATCCGCCACGCGCCCTTTTGGGGAATTCCTGTGCTCATCGTGGCCGGCGAATTCGCCTATCTCTTTTGGCTGCGGAAAAAGAAAACTAATCTCAAAATCTGTATTATTTTCATGTTTATCGCGAGCCTCGCGCTCGGTTGGTACTACTACGCCGGTGGCCCAGATAAAGCCGTGCGAAAATTCATGAAATGGCATCGCTCACTCGAAGTATAATCAATACTTACGTGGTGTCCGAAAATTGACACAACCTCTCAGGTACCGTTAGCATATTGGCAGGAGGATCTATGGACGATCTTAACTTTCTGCAACGCAGCTTCGATCAGGCCCCGACTGCACCTTTGGTCATCGTAGAAGACGACAACCTCCTGGGGCTCACGCTTAAAAAATATCTCGAGCGTACTTTTGGTTTGAAGGTGTTGCTCTACACTTCCTCCGAAGATTGTTTGGTGGAATTCACCAAGAACCACGATCCAAAATCTCCCTTCTTCTTGCTCGCCGACATTTCCCTGGGCCAAGGCTCAGACGGATTGTTGTTGATCGATATCTTGAAAGAGCGCGGCTTCACCTTCACTTCGGTGGTGATGACGGGGTTCGCGAGCATCGAAACCGCCATTGCCGCCACTAAGCGCGGCGCTTTCCATTACCTCACGAAACCGTTTGAGCTCGACGTACTCAAGCAGCTCGTCTTCAACGGTTTTCGCGAACGCCTGGGCATCGAGCTCAATGGCGTGACGAACTCCGGTGAAGAGGCCGGTGCGCCGATGCGCTCAGGTCGCGCTGCCCGTCCCATGATTCCTCAACTGAAGCTCGAGCGTCCTATCGCAGAAGACATGTTCTACGGCATGGTTGGTCGTTCTCCGGCCATGAAAGAAGTGTTCGAGCGCATTAAGAAAGTCGCGAAGTCAGATTCCACTGTTTTAATTACCGGCCCCTCTGGGACCGGAAAAGAACTCGTGGCGAACGCGATTCATAAACTTTCAAACCGCGGAGCTGCCCCGCGTGTGTCGGTCAACTGTGGTGCGATCCCGGGCGAGCTTCTTGAATCAGAGCTTTTCGGTCACATCAAAGGTGCCTTCACCGGCGCCATCAGTAATCGCAAGGGTCGCTTTGAACTCGCGCACCAGGGCACCCTGTTCTTGGATGAGATCGGCGATATGCCTTTATTGTTGCAAGTAAAACTCTTGCGCGTGCTGCAACTTCGTCAGATCGAGCCAGTGGGTTCATCAGAAGCTGTGGATGTTGATGTTCGCATGGTCGCCGCGACTCACCGTGATCTTGAACTGCAAGTGAAGGATGGTCGCTTCCGCGAAGACTTGTTCTACCGCCTTAACGTGATTCCCGTGAAGCTTCCGGCCTTGAAAGAGCGCCGCGAAGATATTCCTCTCTTGATCAGCTACTTCCTGGATCGTTTCACTTCGGCCGACCGCTCGAACGAAATCAGCTTCAGTCATGAAGCGATGGATTTGATGATGAGTTTTGAGTGGCCCGGAAACGTGCGCGAACTCGAGAACGTCATCGAGCGTTTGGTGATCTTGCGTGGTGGTAACGAGATTCTGCCGGAAGATTTGCCTTCAAAAATCTACCGCACCAATCCGTTGGTTTCATCGCAGTACAAAACTATTTTTGAACTTCCGGATCAGGGCGTTGATCTGAAGACGATCTTGTCTGACATCGAAGACTCGTTGATTCTCCAGGCCCTGAATCGCACCGGCGGTAATAAGAACCAGGCTTCGAAACTGTTATCACTCAACCGCACGACGTTGATTGAGAAGATGAAGAAGAAAGGTCTCGAAAACGGCAGCTCCCTAGATACTTAGAGACGCCAGCACTCGACTCAATCCGTGCAAGCGCGCACGATTGAGGCGAGCGACGTAGGAAGCCCAGTCATCTCTTTCGTCGCAGTCTCCCCAGTGGGCCTTGATGGCCTTCATCGCATTCTGCGAATTTTTCGTGAGTATTTCGACCAGCGCCGCATCGGGTGTCAGCACCCGAATTCCCCGCGCGAGGTGCGGTGGAAAATCTTTCAGGTTATACGTGAGGATCATGGCCGCCTGATGCGCGAGGGCGCAGTGGAGCACGTGCTCGTCGTTGGGATCGGGGAGGCCGATTGGGGGAGTGTTTCGGAAGTCACCGGGAAGGGGACTAAAACCCTCAAGCACAACACCTAGCCTGGCAAGCTCACGTTGAATGTCCTGCGACCAGCCACAGCGCCATAACCCGTGGGCAGCAAATTGGAAGAGGAGATCTCGCGCGGTCGCCCCAAACAAGACGTTAGTATCGAGAATGATTAGGGGAGGGTACATGGGTAATTTTGTCTTCCTATTAGCGCGACGCAATTAAAGCTATCATCATCT
The DNA here is from genome assembly GCA_027486525.1 of Pseudomonadota bacterium. Taxonomy (GTDB): domain Bacteria; phylum Bdellovibrionota; class Bacteriovoracia; order Bacteriovoracales; family Bacteriovoracaceae; genus UBA6144. Next base: position 177 of record JAIXOY010000208.1, on the reverse strand, counting down.
CATGGAACGTCTTCTAGCGATTGCCATTTTCATGTTCTGGATACCCACCGAGGCTTCGGCGAATCTCGCTCAGCGCTTGGGGGGGACCTACGGAACTTGCGCCCGCGAAGGCGAGCTCGAGATGATCCGCGTGGCGCTTCCCGGAGTCAACCCAGTCGAGCTCGAAAGCTCGGTGTA
>JAIXOY010000172.1 GCA_027486525.1 Pseudomonadota bacterium | reverse complement strand
TCGCTGGCAGGTTGTGCAGGCGCTGCGCGAGGCCTCGCATGATCGTCGCTTGGGTTATCCCCAATTGGGTCAGGACTTTGTGACCTATCTTCATCATTTGTTGCGGTGGACTCACGCTGATTCTTTGGGCCTGGTGAGAGGATGCGATGCAACGTCATCAATTACATGGAATTGCAGTTGGGATGGTGTGCCGTCAAATTGGTCATGGGATGAGCGAAAAGAAGAATTTGTGGGCGTGATTGATTTAAAAACGGACTGGAAGATGCGTACTATTTTTAAAAATCTTACAGGTTCTGTCTTTAAGCGCGTCACACTCGAGATCACTCGCAAAACAGAAAGTGCTTCCGTTGTTGAACTGCGCCAAGAATTCTTTTTTTACTAACGAGTGCCCGAGCTTTGTGCTCGGGTGTCAAATTGCACCTCTTGTCGTGCACTACTTCTTTTTATAGTCAGGAGTGTCGCTAGCTTTTAAACTAGAGTGATTTCAATACGATCACTTCGTCATCTTGAGGAGAAGGACTATGTCCACGCGCTTATTTGGTTTGGTTTTTGCGTTCATGATTGCAGCCGTTGGCTGTAGCCGCGAACAAAATTTTGATGAAAAGGTTTTAAACCTCATCACCCCACAAAAGATTAAGGGCTTCGACCCGATCTACGCGGCGGATCTCTACGCTTCTAATGAAATTGGCAAAGTGTATGAAGGACTTCTTGAGTTCCACTACCTCAAGCGTCCGTACGAACTCACGCCGAACCTCGCAGAAAGCATGCCGGAAGTTTCAGCTGATGGTCTGACGTACACTTTCAAAGTGAAGAAAGGCGTCATGTTCCAAGACAGCAAGGCTTTCCCTGGTGGCAAAGGCCGCGAGCTCAAAGCAGACGACTTCATCTATTCTATCCGCCGCATGGCCGATCCCAAACTTCAGTCAACGGGCTGGTGGCTGTTGGATGGCAAAATCGCGGGTCTCAATCAGTGGCGCGAGAAGAACGCGAGTGCTGAAAAAGTGAACTACGAAGAAGAAGTTGAGGGCCTCAAGAAGGTCGATGACTACACTTTCCAGTTCAAGCTCGCAAAGCCGTTCCCTCAGTTCCTTTACGCCTTGGCGATGCCCTTCACCTTCGCAGTAGCGAAAGAAGTGGTGGAGTTCCACGGCCAAGAGTTCCAGAACTATCCCGTCGGAACTGGTCCTTTCAAATTGGAAAAATTTGATAACTCGAACCGCATCGTCTATCACCGGAACCCTTCTTTCCGCGAGAAGCTCTACCCGTCGGAAGGTGAAGCGACTGACGAGGCCGCAGGCCTGCTGGCCGACGCTGGAAAGAAGTTGCCCCTGGTCGACAAGGTCATCGTGAACATCGTCGTTGAGTCGCAACCGCAATGGTTGAACTTCCAGAAAGGTTCCGCGGATCTTCTTGCTGTTCCGAAGGACAATTTTGACCAGGCCATCGTCGGTGGGAAAAACCTCCACCCCGATATGGCGAAGAAAGGCATCCGTCTTTCGATGGTGAACGCTCTGGATACAACCTATGTTGCGTTCAACCACACGGATCCCCTGTTCAAAGACAACATCAAGCTTCGTCAGGCGATGTCACTCGCGTATGACCATGTGGAATCAAATAAGTTGTTCTACAACAACACCGCCACCATTGCTCAGTCGATCATCCCACCGGGAATCTCGGGCCACAAAAAAGAATACAAAAACCCGTACATCGGTCGCAACCTTGAGATGGCGAAGAAGCTGCTGAAAGAAGCGGGCTATCCTGAGGGCAAAGGCCTTCCGGAGCTGAACTACGAAACGGTGGGCAGCACGGTGTCTCGTCAGCAAGGTGAGTTCTTCGCGAAGAACATGGCGGACATCGGCATCAAGATCCGCATCAGCACGAACACATGGCCTGAGCTCGTGAAGAAAACCAACACGAAGACAGCGCAGATGTTCGGCATCGCATGGGGTGCAGACTACCCAGATGCGGAGAACTTTTTCGGCCTCTTGTTTGGTCCGAACGAGTCACCAGGCTCGAACTCGTCGAACTACAAGAACCCGACCTTCGACAAAATCTTCGCGCAAGCTTCGATCATGCAAGATGGCCCCGAGCGCACAGCTCTCTACGAGCAGCTGTATGAAATGGCGGGCAATGAAGTTCCTTGGATCTACGGCATGCACCGCACGTCGGTCAGCGTCTACCAAGGCTGGGTGAAGAACTACAAGTACATCGAGTTCAACCACACGCAAGTTCAGTACTTGAATGCGGACCTCGAAGCGAAAAAAGAATTGTTGAAAAAGTTCTAGCAGAAGGAAGGGGATGACAACTTACATCATCCGCAGGCTCTTATATATGATCCCGGTTATTTTCGGGGTCAGCTTTATCATCTTCGTGTTGTTCAACGTGGTGGCCGGTGATCCGGCCCCACTTCTGTTGGGCAAACACGCGACCGCTCAACAGATCCACGATCTGCGTGAACAGCTCGGCCTTAATAAGCCCTTGTTTGCTCAGTACATGGATGTGGTGAAGAGTGCGTTCACGTTCGACTTCGGTCGCTCGTGGGCCACACGGCAAGACATCATCGAGATGATTCGTCAGGGTGCATGGCCGTCTCTCACGCTCACCATTCCTGCTTTTGCCATCTCGACGATTCTGTCGATTTTGCTCTCGCTCGTGGTGGCATTTTATCGCGGCAAGGGGATCGACCTCACGATCCGCTTCCTCTGCATCGCCGGGCAGTCGATCTCTTCGGTGGCCTATATCTTGTTCTTCCAATATTTCTTCGCCTACAAGCTCGGCTGGTTTGAGATCAGTGGCTATGAGCCGGAATTTCCAATTTTCCTAAGCTATGTCGCGCTGCCTGGAATTATCTGGATTGTGTTGAGCTTGGGACCTGATGTGCGCTTCTTCCGCACGGTCATCTTGGATGAGATTTACCAAGACTACGTCCGCACGGCGCGCGCCAAGGGCCTCGGGGAAATCACGGTGTTGTTGAAGCACGTTCTGCGAAACGCCATGATCCCCATCATCACATACGTTGTGATCCAGATCCCATTCCTGATCTTGGGCGCTCTTCTCTTGGAGAGTTTCTTCTCGATTCCGGGGTTGGGCGGGATCACTTTGAATGCGCTGAACTCTTCGGATTTCCCAGTGATCAAGGCGATGGCGGTTCTCTCGTCTATTGCTTACATCATGTTCTCACTGTTGACTGACGTGCTGTACACACTCGCGGATCCGCGAGTGAAGCTGAAGTAGGACTATAAATGAGCGCACAAGATACGAAATCACTTTGGGCCGATGCATTTTCACGATTGGTGCGTGATCGCTGGGCTCTTATCTCTCTCGTCATCGTGATGGTGTATGCCGGCGTGGCCGTGCTCGCGACGATTGGCTGGGGGTTGCCCGATTGGCGGACCTCTCAGGCTGCGGAGTACCTCGCACCCAATGGTCAATTTTGGCTTGGCACTGATCTCTTCGGTCGCGACGTGCTGGCGAAAGTGATCCATGGGACCAAGATCGCCATGAGCGTAGGGCTTGTGACTTCACTCATCGCCATTCCAATCGGTGTCTTCATCGGTGCGATCGCGGGCTACTTCGGCGGTTGGATTGATGACATCATCTCTTGGTTCATCACCACGTTCTCATCCATTCCGAACATCATGCTGTTGATCTCCATCACCTTGATCATGGGCAAAGGACTCCTCTCGGTCTATCTCGCTCTGGGAATCACCGGTTGGGTCGGCCTCGCGCGGTTGATCCGCGGTGAGGTCATGAAGCACAAGGAGCGTGAGTATGTGCATGCTGCTTCAGCGATCGGCGGCGGCCACTTCCGCAAGCTCTTCATTCATATTCTTCCGAACGTCATGCACCTGGTGATCATCAACACCAGCCTGCAGTTCCAGACCGCCATCAAGTCAGAAGTGATCCTGTCGTACCTCGGCTTAGGTGTCCAAGGTGAGCCGAGCTGGGGCACCATGATCGACGATGCCCGCCAAGAGCTTGCGCGCGGGGTGTGGTGGCAGCTGGCCGGTGCCACGTTTGCGATGTTCCTCGTCGTTTTAGCATTCAACATTCTCGGGGACGCTCTTCGCGATTCCCTCGACCCGAAACTCAAAGGGAAGTGACATGGATCGTCCTTTACTCTCGATTAAGAATCTCACGGTCGACTTCATCACCACGGATGCGTCGATGCGAGCCGTTGATAACATGAGCTTTGATGTACCCATGGGTAAAACCGTCGGCATCGTCGGCGAGTCAGAGTAAGGAAAAAGCGTCACGTCACTGGCGATCATGCGTCTTTTGCAGCAGCCACCGGCCCACATCAGCGGAGAAATCCTGTTCGATGGTGTCGATCTCTTGAAGCTGCCTGATGATCAAATGAGGAAAATTCGTGGTGATAAGATCGCCATGATCTTCCAAGAGCCGATGACCAGCTTGAACCCTGTGTTCAAGACGGGAGCTCAGGTCGCGGAGACCCTCATGCTTCACAGAGGCATGGATAAAAAGACGGCCTGGGCTAAAGCCATCGATCTTTTCAACGAGGTAGGGATTCCGAACCCAACACAAAAAGTTCACGCCTACCCGCACGAAATGAGCGGCGGTCAGAAGCAGCGGGTGATGATCGCCATGGCGATCGCCTGTGATCCGAAATTGTTGATCTGTGACGAACCGACCACTGCTTTGGATGTGACCATTCAAAAGCAAGTGCTGGAACTTCTCCGGGGCCTGCAAGAAAAGCACAAGATGAGCATGCTCTTCATCACGCACGATCTCGGTGTCATCGCCGATGTCGCTGACGATGTCGTGGTCATGTATCGCAGCAAGATGGTGGAGAAAGATAAGACGCGCGCGATCTTTGAGAGCTCGAAGCATCCTTACACCAAAGGCCTCATCGCCTGCCGTCCAGACATGGGTGCGAATCCGAAACGTCTTCTGACCGTCAGCGATTTCATGGACGAGGCCGGTAACGGACTTAAAGTGACTCGTGATCGCGTGCAAGTTTTTGAAAAAGATTACGAAGCTAAAAATGGCAACGATATCTTGCTCGAAGTGAAAGACATCCATACCCACTTTCCCATTAAGGGGGGCCTCTTTGGCCGCAAGGTGGGCGAAGTCAAAGCCGTCGATGGCGTGAGCTTCCAACTCAAACGCGGCAAGACGCTTGGCCTGGTGGGCGAGTCTGGTTGTGGCAAAACGACTCTCGGCCGTACGATCCTTCGTTTGGTTGAGCCAACCTCAGGAAGCATCTTCTACGATGGTAAGGATGTCACGAAGATGGGCCAAGAGGAAATGCGTCTCTTGCGTCGGAAGATGCAGATCATTTTCCAAGATCCGTATTCATCTTTGAACCCGCGGATGACGGTCGGTGAGATTCTCACGGAGCCTTTGGTTGTGCACGGGCTCGGTGGTGGTAAGAATGAACGCCTCGATGCCGCCAAGGCGTTGATGGAAAAAGTGGGAATGAAAGCGAATCAACTGAATCGCTACCCGCACGAATTCTCCGGTGGACAACGCCAGCGTATCTGCATCGCTCGCGCGTTGATGCTGCGTCCAGAGTTTGTGATCTGCGATGAATCAGTTTCAGCTCTCGATGTGTCGATCCAGGCCCAGGTGTTAAATCTTCTCTTGGATCTTCAGCAAGAGTTCAAGCTCACGTACATCTTCATTTCCCACGACCTCGGTGTCGTGAATTTCATTTCTGATGAAGTGGGCGTGATGAATAAAGGTGTCTTGGTTGAGATGGATCGCGCCGATCGCATCTACAAGCAGCCGCGTGAGGAGTACACCAAGACTCTGCTCGGAGCTATCCCCAAGGGACTGCCGAAGAATATCGAAGCGTTTATTTCTTAGAGTTCGGCTTAAAATGCCATCTGCTTCGTTGCTTGCGTCGTTCGGTCGTGCGGCTTACTTTTAGTAAGCCTCCTCCGCTCACTCCTTAGCTCCTAGCATCTGTCTATTTTAAGACAGACTCTTTATTGAACTCGGCGTACTTTTCCGAGCAGGAAGAGCGCCGCCAATCCAAAGCCACAGCCGTAGTACGTATTCCAGTTCCAGTTTCCGCCAATCCACATCGTATTTAGTGCGACGCCACTTATCCCACAGGCATAAGCTGTAAAGACCGATATCGCGTCGAAGCGCACGTGGAAAACGGAACGGAAAACAATCCGTGCAAAGAACAGGCTAAGAAGCGCTCCCGCTGTCCAGGATTGAATCTTAAGACCTAAGAGTAGCAGGCCACTATTGGCGGAGGCGATCACGGCCACGGCGAAGAGGAGTGTCGTGATGACGATGTTATCAATAAGCATGTGGCGCCCGAGGTTGGCCACGTTGCGCTTAGGGAAGACGTCATTGTGGAAGGTCGCACATAGTGCATTGATCGTAGAGTCGAGCGTACTCATCGTGGCCGCCATCACTCCTGCGACCATCAGACCTCGCAGCCCAGTAGGGAAGTAAGTCACAATGAAGTGTGAGAACAGGTGATCAGCGTTGGGAACGCCGGCCGGGAAGGGGTGTGTTTGATAGAAGCTCCACAGCAGTGCACCGACTCCCAGGAACAACGCACCGACCGAAATTGAGATAAACGAAGAAAGAAAGATCGCCCACTGGCCGATGGCGCGCGTGCGAGCTGCCATCAGGCGCTGCGCGAAGTCTTGGTCCACGCCGTGAGTCGACATATCAAACAAGACTCCTCCGGCTAAACCAGCAATCACACTCCATGGATCACTCCAATGGAAGATCGTTGTTTTACCAGCGTCATAAGCGGCACCCATCATGCTGCTCCACTCAAGCCCTGCTACGTTGGGGATCATGAAGTGAGCGACGATCCCACCGAGAATAAAAAGTCCCATCTGAAGGATGTCGGTACGCACGACGGCTTTGAGTCCACCAATAAGCGTGTAGAGGAAAGTGATGAAAGTGGTCACAAACAAACCGACGTACACGTTCACGCCTAAGAAAGTGCCCACCAAGATCGATCCAGAGAAGAGGCGAACACCCACGGAGAGAATCTTGCTAGTGGCGTAAAACAAAGCCGTGAGACGGCGGCCAGACGCATGTCCGTCTTTGCCAGAGATCACTTCATAGAGCGTGATGCCTTTGCCGTAAATGCGGGGAATGAACACCCGGGCGACGACAAAACGTCCCACCACGGCCCCAATGTAGATCTGCAAAAAGTTGAAATCTGTGTTGTAGGCAAAAGCCGGGATGCCTAAAAAAGTCAGCGCAGAGACTTCCGTGGCAATAATGGAGCAAATGACTTCAGGAAATGTCAGGCTTCGATCGGCGAGGTACTGACCTTCAACGGTGTTCTCTCCTTTGAAGGTTCTCCCGCTGACCTGCCAGGCGATGCCAAATATCATGAAGATATAGAGAGCGATGACGATTCCATCAAGCAGAAGCATAAAACCCGACCTTTTTACTGTGAGCGTTCATGATAAAGGGCGTTTCTGGGCATCGTCCACAAGAAGCTAACTCAGCCGAGCGTGTCACTCAGTTGTTCATCTTTTCCTCGATTTTACTGGGGTTTTTCCGAATAGAGAGAGGCTAGGGAGGGTCTGACACAGTGTCGACCGAATCGCAAAAATCACGTTGGGTTCCACCGCCGGTGGAATATCTCACGCCAGTTGATGGCGCTGAGTTGTCGCGTTGGGAACTCGCGCCTGGCGATATTTTTATCATTAGCCCTGCGGGAAAAATTTTACGACTCAAGCGTGCAGGTGATGTTTTAGAACCGGCATGGCGTGAGCACTACTCACATTCACACCAACTCCGCTTGCTTCCTCTGGTGAACACTGATCGTGTGCAGTCGCTGACGGAACTCTACGAGACGTGGAAGCGTTCCGAAGACCCGGAAGAAGTTGAAGTTGCTGCGAATGCATTTGTCGATGCGGTGAAGTCCGGCATGAGTCAAGACGGTGGTCTGACGATGCTCGACTGGGCGATGACTTGCCATGCGCTGTTTGATCCCAACAAGCAGTTGATCGAAGAGTTTCAAACGCAGCACGTGGTGCTGTATCGCCGTGGCCTGATGGTGTCTTCGCTGTCAGTGCTCTTCAGTCTGGCCTGTGGCTATCGTGATCCCGTTTTCTTGCGCGAAATTTATCAAGCCGCTTGGTACCTGGATGCGGGCCTGATTGATGAGTCGTTTACGTACTGGGTGGCGCTGGCCTGTCAGGCCGAGAGAATGAAACCTGGAGAAGGTGGAAAGTTTCTCATTTCCCAGTCTGCGAGTGAGAAAGAGCATGCTCTGTTCTTCACGCATCC
>JAIXOY010000097.1 GCA_027486525.1 Pseudomonadota bacterium | reverse complement strand
TCGATCGCCTTGTCCGGCAAGTACTTATCCGTGAGGTACTGGTCGGAAAGAAAGACGGCGCCGTAGACCGCTTCATCGGAGATCTTGATCCCGTGGTGGGCCTCGAGTTTTCCGCGGACCCCCATGAGAATTTCGACCGCGTCTTCTTTCGAGGGCTCGTCGACCGGAACCGGGCGGAAGCGGCGCTCGAGGGCGGCATCTTGCAAGATGTACTTCTGGAACTCATCGGGGGTCGTGGCCCCGATGCAGTGGAGCTCACCGCGCGCAAGTGCAGGCTTGAGCAAATTGGCGGCGTCCATCGCGCCATCCGTGCGACCAGCGCCAATCAGTTGGTGAATCTCGTCGATGAATAGAATGGCTTCGCCGTTCTGCGACTTAATAAATTTCAAGAGGCTTTGAATGCGTTCTTCGAAATCGCCGCGGTACTTCGTCCCCGCCATGAGCGATCCCATCTCAAGGGAGTAGATCGTTTTTCCGCGTAGAACATCGGGGACATCCCCTTTCACAATCTGTTCCGCCAGCCCCTCCACAATCGCTGTTTTACCCACGCCGGCCGGTCCCACCAGAACGGGATTGTTTTTTGAACGACGACCGAGAATTTCCATGACGGCGCGGATCTCTTTAGAGCGACCTACGACCGGATCAAGCTTGCCCGCCGTCGCCAGCTCATTCAGATTGATGAGGAAGGCCGGAACCTCCGTCTCACCGTCGACGTCCTGGAACTTCTCAAAATCGATTTTAAGCATGGGGAAGATCTGTGGCAGGAATCGCAGGAGGTCCTTCTCCGCGATCTCTCCACGGCCGCCCTGGGCCGCCTGGCCACCGGCCAAAGTGAGCCACTCTTGCAGCTTCGCTGAGGGGCGCATGCCCTCTAAACTGATGGCGCCATTGCTATGGGGCAATTTACCCAACAACACTTCTACGTCTTTGCCCTGCTCTTTGAGGGCACGTCCAGCGTAGCTTGCCTTGCTGTTGATGAGTCCGTAGAGCAGATGCTCGGCGTGGAGTTCAGGATTTTTGCGCTTGAGTGCCTCTGATTGGGCGATGTCCAATGCTCCAGCGACGACTTGATCAAATTTGTTCATAGATGCCCTCCTGCTTATAAGCAAGATAGGCCTGATTACGCCAACGTCAAGGGGAAGGCGTCACCCGGATCAGGCAGCGCTGACCAATTTTGGTGCTGGCCTGAGAATCCTGGACAAGTTCGAATCTCCGTCGGCCCGCACCCGCACCGTCAGTCCAGTCGCCGCCCGCTGCGATGGCGTATTGAGTGGACGCACCGGCCGTGTCGCCGTTCCAACTCAGGCGATACGTGTCTGAGGTTAGCACCGTGGCAGAAAAACCGGTCGGTGGGGCACTCGTACCGATTCTCGGGATGCCGAGCTGCGGATGTGAAACAATGGGGTCATCGATGAAGGGCAATCCCAAAGCGAGGTAGAGACGGTCGATGTCGAAGGTGAAAAAAGCTGACTGAGCAATGTTGGTATCTTTGTCCAGAACCGGTCCGTTACGAAGTGTTCCGTCGAAAGCGTAAGTGACTCCGAGGGAGTTCGAGCCGGCGGTCGACGCATCCACCGCAGTTCCGATCGGCGCCAGCATCTCGCAGCTGGCGTGAGTCGCGTCGATCTCACTGCAGTCGAAGCTATCCGACTGCCATTCGCTGACGTTGCCGACGAGGTTGTAGATCCCGAAGAAACTGTAGCAGTTTGCGGTCGCCGTCGCCGAGTTCAGCAAGCTGCGATTCGGCGAAAGAGCGGAGCTCGCCGCGGTGTCCGACTGGGGACTAGCCAGGCTCGCCAAATCAACGAACGAAAGACCGGCACCACTGTTGGTGTTACACGCTTGCACGCCAGTGGTATGGTCGCCAGAATCTTCCACCACGGTGGGCGTGAGAGTCGGAAAGCCCGCAAACTGAACGGGATAGAGACTCGCCCGAAGTGTCTCTTGCCGACTCGGGAGTTCACGATTCAATGCGCCCCAGATGCCCACTGGACAGCTCGCCCCAGCGCAAAGTGGTTCTTCAGCAGCGCAGGTGTCCTGCGCCTCCGTTCTCGTCAAACCGACGAGCGGTGGCAACAACAATTTATTCACAGAGATGGTTGGATCCGCAGCAAATGCCGCTGCACCGAAGGGCAGCCACGCTGCTCCGTCGGAGTACTTACACACGCCCGTGCCACGTTCGTAGTGAACCTGGCCCGCCGGGCCCGCGGCTAAGAGACGCACGTCCTCGATCACGTCGTAGGGACAGCCCGCTTCATGACTGTCTACGAAAAGATGTCTCGGGGCATCGTGGTACCAGACTCCCCCATCAAGCACACCACCGAGGCCCACGTTGCGGCAGCGGTAGTTGTTGTTGCGGTCAGGAGCTTCGCCGGTACTACTGCAGAAAGTACTGTTGAGGTTCCAGCGATGCACCATGACCATATTATCCGGTGGCACGAGCACCTCAAGTACGCGGTCTGCTGACGCGGATGGGTAGAGGACTTCGCCAAGCACCGTCGGCACAACTGCGAGCGCGAGGTAGTAACGTTCGCCGGGCGTGAAACTCGCGCCGTCATCGTAGGTCACATTCGTGAAAAACGGCACCGCGGTCGCATTGGAATTGGCACCTGCGTTTACGAGCGCTGCCGCGGGGTACGTCGAGAAGTCCGAGATCGTTTTGCGGTAAACCTGAATTTTGTAGGCGGTGGTTGGGAGGCCACCTTCGGTGACGGTGAGACTTTCCCAGCTAGGAAAGACGAACCCGGGATTGGTGACTGCGCCCAGTGCGTCGGTCTTCACTCCACTGGCCCGGATGAGGCCCCAGCCGTTGAACGTGACGGCGAAGGTGTAGGACCCGACGGCGACCGTCTTCACCAGGTTCGTCGTCGCACCATCGGAGAAGGTGAATGTGAGCGTGGTGTTTCCGCGAATCCCCGACACGAGGTTCAACGACATCGTGTCATCGGCCGGGTTGTTCGATCCGTCGTAGTCGATCTCGAACAAACAGCTGGCAGCGCTACAGCTCGCACCGATCTTCGTGACCGTGATGCCGCCGCCGACGGTTGCTAACGTCGAAGCCGCGAGGTCCACAACCGCGGTGTTCGAAGACGCCACGGTGACGGATAACTTCTGGAGACCGCCGGCCACGTTGGCCCAGTCGTTGGGCCCCGGGCTCGCGGTAAATTCCAGGGCCTTGCTGACGCCACCCGAGTTCATGCCAAACGTCGTCGGTGTGACCGCACGGGGAGTATCATCGAGGTTATCGACGGCGAGGAAGGTGATGTCCTGGTTCGTGGTGGCGAATCCGTCACTCAGCTGGAGGGTAATCGTCACCGGAGAACTCGTCACGACGAACCCTTGCGGGAGGAAGCTCAGAGTGTACGCGGTCGCATCGGCGTCTATGGATGAAGAATCTAAGAGGAGATCCGCCGTGTCCGACAGCGTTCCGAGCACAGTGTTGCCCCTCTTCACGGTTATCCCAGAGGGCAGGAGAATGGTGCCGTCACTGGTGCTGGCGCGCAGTCGCAGCGTCTGGCTATTTTCTGTGGCGCCGCCGCCCTCGCCGACTAAGAATGTGCGATCCGCAAGACTCGTGGCTTCCTGCAGGCTCACCTGGGTTGCGGGCGTGGCCGAATCGTAGGCCAGCACTTGGCTCGGGAGGAAAACAGGAGCATCGTTGACTGAAGTGAAAGACAAACTCACGGTGACTTCCCGCGAGAGCTTGTTGGTGGCGTCGCGAGCACGGTACCTGAATGACATCGTTCCGTTGTAATCGACGGTCGGTGTGAAGGTGCAGGCCAGCTCACTTCCGGGAACACAAATCAAGGCACCCGAATGTGCGGGAGTAAAGCTCAGGGGGACGTATTCGTAGATGATGGCATCGCCGTCGGCATCGGTGGCACGGGGCTCGAGAACCTTATCGTTCACACCCAAGCCGGTGTCGGTACCGATGGTGATCATCGCCAGGGCATCTTCCAGCTCCGCCGCGAGGATTTTCGGTGACAGCGGTGGCGCCGAGGTCGCCATCACGGGAGAGAAACTGAGATTGTTCACGTTCACCCGGGACTGCACCACTGAAACCGTGGCCGTCGAAACCCACTCGTCGACCTCGTCGGTGAAGCCATCCACGTCGTTGTCGACTCCGTCGTTTCCGTTTGTTGGGCAGCTTGTGGATTCGCACAGGCGCATCACGATGTAGGCGGTCTTACTCGCCGAACTCGGTAGCAGGTTTGTGCCCGAGCTAAAGGTCGCAAGGACGGTGGCAAGGTTATCGTCTTCTGTGCCGAGCAACGAACAGGTCACGTCGTTCACGACGATCGGATCTGTCGGCTCGTTCACATTCGTCAGTGTCGGAGCAGTGAGGGCCGCATCGGGGTCGAAGACATCGACGCACAAGTAGAACGGATCACTTTCGTCTTTCGTCACACGCGACACACGGATGTCGAAGCTGACGTTACTGCCTTCGTTGATGTTGAGGAGCGATGGCCCGCCCAACGCGGGCGCGTCGGCTTCGTCGTCTTCCACAGTCACGGCCACCGAAATCGGTGAGATGCACCCCAAGGTACCGGCCGTGTTACGGCAGATCTTGTAGCTGAAAGAATCGGTGCCAATGTAGTTGCTGTCCGAGGTATAAATACATGAACGAAGCACGGTGCCGACTGACGTCACATCTCCCACGACATCTAGGTCCGCGCAGCCGGTGAGAGTGCCGTGTGATGGTGTTTTTGTGATGAACCAGTAGAGCGTCCCATCGATCGAATCAGTCGTGGCATCTGGTAAACTGAACGACTCCGGAACATCTTCAGTGGCAGGCAGTGTTGTGAGCGAAGAAGCGAGAGTGATCGACGCAGCCGCAACACACGCCTTGGTGTTTTCATTAAATTCCATACCACTGCCACAGCCCTTGATTTCCTCAGGCTTCGGCACACAGGCGGCGATGAATAATAAAATGAAAACAATAAATCTCAACGTTATCTCCCACTAAGCTATTCGGCGCGGCTTTGATGCAGCTTGAAAGCGAAGTGCTTGATAGTATTGTACGGGTACTTGGGGTTTAGACGTATTATCTGAGTGTTATGCAGTGTCCGAGTGAGTCTCTCCGCCACTATTTTGAGTTATCTTCTTTAATGAGCCGTATACGGCGACTGCCGACCATTTGCTTGTCGGTCTCAAACTGGATCAATGATCCGGCCAGCAAGGCCTCCACGGCCTTCTTTTCACCTTTAGGATAGCTCTTAAACGGCAACTGAAAACGCTCCAGCGCAAGACCCTCTTCTTCACGGCACACCTGCCACTCATGGGAAAATTTCGTGGCCGGAAACGTGCGCACAATCCGTGCTAAGTCTTCGTCACGCTTCGCTATCGGCTCGCGCTCAAACATCATCACCGTCAGTGGCAGATGGCGACGATCGCGCTGAGCGAGTTGCGTGAGACGTTCGACTTCCGGATCATGGCGAACCTCGACGTACTGGTGGCACCAATCATCACTCCCATGCATCGGGCACTCGCCCATTCCCAGACACGGATAGCGCACCTGCCACCCTTCGCGAATCATGCGACGACGAAACTCAAGGGCGAGCGCGAAGACTTCTTTCGTTCCCGGTTCAATCATCCACACGTGGGCCGGTTTGGCGTCAGAGACATACTTCAGGCCGGCCTCCACACCCATTTCGTTGAGTGAGTGTCCGAACAAAAGCAGGCGCGGCTTAACTAACTCTGCGATGGAAAAACGAGCTTGCGGTAGTAGACGGGCCGCCTGTTCACGCATGAGTTTTGACGTTTCAAGCATGACGCCATCGCCGCCGCCCAATTCTTTCCACGCGACGCTAAACGTCCCTGGACCTGCGCCCACGTCGATCAGCTCGTGCTGGAGAATGTCGGCACGAAACTCCGGCGTCAGCCACCCCATGACCGCTGCGAGCTTAGGGAGATTGGTGGTGAGGTAAAACGCGGTATAGGCAGAAACCAGCCGCGGATCAGAAAGATATCTTTGGATGTTGCCGCGATCGGTGGTGAACGCAGCGGAGAGCTCCCCCACCGCCTTCACCAAATCTGCCTCGGAGGCAAATTCGTGAAGGAGATGGGGCATGAGCTCTGAAAGCTTCAAACTAGCGAGAAAGTTTTTTGTTCACTTCACCCGTGTAGATCTGGCGTGGGCGACAGATCTTAAATCCGGGCGTCTCCAACATCTCTTTCCACTGTGCCATCCAGCCCGGCAAACGGCCGAGCGCGAACATCACGGTGAACATGTTGGTGGGAATTCCCAAGGCACGGTAGATGATCCCTGAGTAGAAATCCACGTTCGGGTACAGCTTGCGCTCAACGAAGTACGGATCCTGCAAGGCCACTTCTTCGAGACCGCGAGCGATGTCCAAGAGCGGGTCTTGGACGCCCAGTTTCGCGAGAACCGAGTCACAGGCCTTCTTGATGATCTTGGCGCGGGGATCGAAGTTTTTATAAACGCGGTGACCGAAGCCCATCAAACGTGATGATGAGTTCTTGTCTTTCACGCGAGCGAGGAACTCTTTGTACCCGATGCCCTCTTTGTGAATCTCTTCCAGCATCTCGAGCACCGCTTGGTTCGCGCCGCCATGGAGCGGGCCCCACAAAGCGTCAACACCAGCAGAAACCGTCGCAAATGGATTGGCTTTCGATGAACCCACCATGCGCACTGTCGATGTCGAGCAGTTCTGCTCATGGTCCACGTGAAGGATAAGGAGAATGTCGAGGGCCTTGGCCACTTCTTTGTCCACCGCCTTACCGGTCATCATGTGAATGAAGTCGGAGCAGTAATCCATCGTCTGATCAGACTGGATGAAGCCTTGCCCGATGGAGTGACGGTGGGCGTAGGTCGCCAGCACCTTGATCTGTCCCATCAACTGAATGATGACTTCTTCTTTTTGTGGGCCCGTCAAATCCTGCGCGAGCAGATCCGGATAGAACGCCGAAAGGGCCGCGAGGTTCGACGACAGCACCCCCATCGGGTGCGCGTTGTTCGGGAACGCTTTGATCATGGTTTGCAACGCCGTCGGGATGCTACCGTGGTTAGCGATTCGTTGCTCGAAAGTTTTGAGTTCATCGGGTGAGGGCAATTTGCCGTTGATCACGAGAGAGGACACTTCCGTGAACGTGCTCTTCTCCGCGAGCTCTTCGATGCCGTAACCGCGGTACTTCAAGATTCCCAATTCTCCGTCGAGAAAAGTGATGTTCGACGTGCACGCGCCGGTGTTCATGTAACCACTATCGAGTGTCACATAGCCGGTTTCGGCTCGGAGTTTTGTAATATCAATCGCCTTCTCCCCTTCTGTTCCTGTGAACACGGGAAGTTCGATCGTCTTGTCACCTAGGGTGAGCTTGGCCTTCTCTGACATACGAGCTCCTTAAAAATAGCTGGGAATTTTTGCGATCTTACTCCCCAACAACGGACCTGTTAAATAGTTTTGCCTACTTAACGGTTAGTGGGGCCAAAATGTGAGGAGAAAAAAATTGGACAAGGGCCAAGACGCTACCAAATAGTGATCCATGGTGCCATCTTGGCCCTGTGTGATGGACGTTCCGTCGTCCCAAAGTAAGTTAAAGCAACGCTCGTGCCAGAAAACCTGACGAGTTTCGGTGGCTTTTCGCTGCGTTAATCAAAACTCATCCAAATGTGAGTTCTTGGCACCTGAGTTGCTTTAGCTGCCTCATCATCAACCAAGACGGTTGGGACCAACCCAGGAGATCACCATGCCGAGATCATCTTACCGCTTTTTCATCCGTCTACTCTTCGGTCAAATGGCACTCGCATTGTTGTTGTCGTTTCCGTTCTCTGCTGATGCACAAGACTTCGACTGGGATGATCGCTACGGCCGAGATACGCAATCAACGGACTTCGAATACAGCGACCGCGACTACCCCGACGATGAAGATCTTCAACACCCGGGCCGCGGTGGCCGCGACGAACGACGACCGGGCGGCGAACGTCGCCGTGATGATCGCTGGCCGGAGGTATCTCTCAATAGAGATATCCAACTCCACATCGGTCAACGGGTTTACGGCTCGGCCATACTCCCTTTGAAACAGCTCGCCCAGCAGCAGGGCATTCGCCTCGAGGGCGAAAGAATAGAAGCTGTCACCCTTGAGGCCGACGTTACAGGTCGCCTTCGTGTGCAAGCTCGCCTCATTGTGAATGGTCTTCCTGGAATGTGGGAAGAAGTCATCGGCCGCCGTCGTCCGGTGCTTTTCACTCTTCCTTATGGTCAGTCGGAAGTCGGTCGCGAGATTCGCTCTCTGCAGATCGAAGTCCGCGGCGATGCGGTGGTCGAGTCTGTGACCTTGCAACTTGAGCGCGGTCGCCAGCCGCACCAACCGGCGTCTCGTGAGCTGCGCCTTCGTCCGATGCGTGACCTCTACGGCCCCATGGGAACGTCACTGGAAGCGGCCCTCAATCTTCCGCTTCAGCACAGCTCTCGTCTGGTGAGCGCCATCACCCTAGAAGCATCGACCCTGGGTCGCGGTGTCCTCCAGATCACTCAGTACGGCGTGCGCGGCTCTTTGGGCTACATCCCAGGCCTCACTCGTCGCTCACAGTTGATCCAGATTGTTCTGCCTCGTCCGCTGCCACTCAGAGACCTCCAGTTGATTCTCACCGACCACGTCCGCGTTGATACGCTCACGATCGAGTTTCTGCGCTAGACCTTAGGTGGCCCTGACAACCTCTCCCCCGGGGAATTCAGGGTCATCTCTTTTTTATATCCCAACCATCCCCATCCTCTATTTTCCAGATGCCAAGGCCAGGCGTACAAATCGCTTACAAAACATCTAGGAAAACTTTATGCGCTTAATTATTGCTCTCTTCTTAATCATCTCTTCTGCTCACGCCGCCTCGACACTTAAAGTTGACGTGATCGATGCGCAAATCGGTGTGAACGACTACGCTAACACTCCTACTCTGTGCGTGATCACCGCTCGCGAAGTCTCCACGGGCAAAATGCTCGGGATCGTTGAAGATATCGGTGACTGCTTTTGGACGCGTCAGGCCCGTCGCAACCACAGCGCGACGCTCGAGCTTCCCCGTCGCGATTTCAAAAAATTGGCCCCTGGTGAAATGTTGCAACATTTACAAGGATTTGATTCACAGCTAGAGTTTCTTTGGTCTAACGCTGACTAAAGGAATGCTGTGCATCTTCCCTCTTTGCAAGAGGGCGTGATTCTCAAACGCTACAAAAGATTTTTTGCGGATGTGCAATTGCCGGATGGCAATGTGGTGATCGCGCACGTGCCCAACACCGGCAGCATGAAAACCTGTTGGGAACCCGGCTGGCGCGCTTGGCTGACTCCCGCCACCAACCCCGAAAGAAAACTTCGCTGGACCCTCGAGATGACTTCGGCCGGCAACGGCTTCATCATGGTCAACACGGCCAACGCCAATAAACTCGCGGCAGAAGCGCTCAATGCCCGCACGCTCAAGCCCTTTGCCGACTACACCACCGTCACCCCAGAACAAACCATTCTCGATAGCCGCTTCGATTTCCGCCTCACCTCGCCCGGGCTGCCAGACTGTTGGGTCGAAGTTAAAAACGTCACGTTGATGGAAACACCCGGGCTCGCGAGTTTCCCTGATTCCGTCAGCACCCGCGGCCTCAAGCATCTGCGCGATTTGATCGACGTCAAAAAGATGGGTCATCGTGCCTGCATGCTCTACGTCGTCGCGCGCTCGGATGCGGACCGGTTTACCTCGGCGATCAAAATTGATCCGGATTATGCGCAAGGACTGAAAGACGCGCATAAGGCCGGTGTTGAAATTTACTGCTACCGCGTGGAACAAGCCGACGGTGTCTACATCCTTAAGACCGCTCTGCCGATAGAGGGTCTCGCATGAAACCCAACCAACTGTGGCTCGACGTTTCGACCAAGGAGTTGCGCATCTGGGTCGACAGTAAACTGAACCTCGCCCAGGCCAAAGGAACTTCTACCCAGCGAGTGGGTTTCTTCCGCGAGATTCCGCTCTTCGCCCTTCCGCCCGCATCCGCGCATCCCATGGGATGGACCTCGTTTACCTGGAGTTCCATGCAAGGCAAGTTTGCTGTGGAAGACGATTTCTGGATGGCGCTCGATGCCGCTCGTTTTACTTTTTTGCAGGATCGACCGGAACCATTTCAAACACCGCTCGCTCTCGAAATCCCCCTCACGAGCGATGTGTATTTCTACGGTGGAACGTTCACGCCATGGCACGAAGGCCATCGCGCTTGTTTGAACTTAGCTCCGCCCAATGCCCCGTTGATCGTTTGCCCGGATCGCAATCCGCACAAACCACTGCGCACGCACGACGATGTGGTGAGTTTCTATTTGGATCTCAAGCAAAGCATCGTCAGCAATAATCCGCGTCCTGTGCTGGTTTACCCCGGCTTTCTCCTGGGCCAAGAATCTAATCCGACGGTGTCGTGGGTGTTGCGTGTGAAGCGCCAGCGGCCTGACATTCGCATCCATCTCTTGATGGGCTACGACAGTTTCAAGAATCTTTCAACATGGACCGAAGCCCACGACCTCATTCGTCTCATCAGTGGCGTGGCGGTGGCGTCGCGCTTAGAGCAGGACGCGCAACACGCGGCCGACAGTGCATGGGCGTTGACGCATAATCCGCAGCTGCAGATTAAATTTTTAGGACGTCATCCCTACGAGAATGTGAGTTCGTCGGAGTTGTTGGGGAAAAAATGATAGTGTCCAATGATACAATCGACGGAGACACAATTGTACTATAACGCGAAGTTTCTTCGCGGCGGCGGTGAATCTTTAGATTTCTTGCGATTCACTTCCGCTAGCGGAAGTAACTCACCCACCCCAACGGGCAAGTCACGACCATGCAGTACACGCGGATTTCGCTGTAATGTGTAACGAAAGTCTTTCCGAATCTCCAAGTTAATCAATCAAATTATTTTAGACCAGCTCCACCTGTTCAAAACAAACAGGAGGATCGAATGGTATCCAAATATACGGAAGAGTTTCGACAGGATTTTGTTACACGATTTAAGGCCTCTGGAATGTCGCTACCGGCATTTTGCCTTCAAGAAAATGTGATCTATTCAACGGCCGTTACCTGGACTCGAGGCAATCGTCCTTCGAGGCCGGCAACGATAAATCGCACAGGACCATATACGGCAGAGCAGCGCCAGCAAACGGTAGAAGCATTCTTGAAGAGTGGCATGCACCAAGTTGAGTTTGGAAAGGTTTGGGGAATTGCACCTAGTACTCTCGCTAATTGGCTTAAGAAGTACGAAGAGAATGGATCAAGCGGACTTGTAGGTTATGCGAAACCCAAAGCGGACGACAAACGCAAAGGGCGTAAGATCTCAGAAAAGGTGCTTGATGAAATCATCAAGCTTAAGAGATCAGAGCCAAGCTCTGGGCTGAAGTACATTCAGCAAGTAATGGCACGTTTTAAAGGCGTGAAAGTCTCTACAGGATCGATCAAGAAGACATTGGTTGAAGCTGAAATACCTCTTGTGACGAAGACGAAGAAGCGTCGGCGCTCTGCGGATAAAGTTCGCTTCTTTGAGAGAGCTAAAGCGATGCAACTTTGGCAATCCGATATTACGAGCTACCTTCTCACACGGCATTCTCAGCGAGTATACCTCACAGTCTTCATGGACGATTACTCTCGCTACGTTGTGGCATGGAGCTTGGCCCAAAGACAGACGGGAGAATTTGTCTCTGAAACGCTTCTTGATGGAGTTGCGAAATTTGGTAAGCCTGAAGAGGTCTTAACGGATCAAGGACGTCAGTACTTTGCCTGGCGAGGTAAAAGCGACTTCCAGCGCATTCTTGATCGCGAAGGCATCAAGCATGTGGTCTCTCGATCTCACCATCCCCAAACGCTTGGGAAATGTGAACGATTTTGGGAAACGGTGGGACAAGAATTCTGGGAACGTGTGAAACCACAGGATTTAGCTGACGCGAAACTTCGATTTGCTCACTTCATCAATCACTACAACCATTTTAGACCTCATCAAGGAATTGAAGGACTAACTCCTGCCGACCGATTCTTTGGCGTCGCAATAGAGGTACGAAAAACGATTGAAGAGATGATGGCGGAGAATGAACTTCGGTTAGCCATCGGTGAAGCTCCGCGCTCTCCAGTCTTCCTGGTGGGACAAATCGGTGACCAGCCGATCTCACTTCATGGCGAGGGTGGAAAACTGGTTCTACGAACTGCCGAAGGTCTGACCAAAGAGATGAGTTACGGAGAATTTGGCCATTTAAAAAAAGGAGTAGATAATGGAAGTGAAGGCAATGCAGAAAAGACGCGGACGCAAGAAGGGCATAGCGATGCCTCCGAAGATACCGGTGCCGGTCAGGGGCTTGTGGCAAGCAGCGAGCGAGGAAGAGAAGCAGAGGGCACACAAGACAGCGAGTTTGATTCTTCAGTATTGGATGGGTCATCGGACGAAGAAGGATATAGCCGACGAGTTGAAGATACCGCCCCTGAGGATTTGGCAGCTGTCGGGCCAAGCGGTTGCGGGAATGACGGCAGGACTTTTGAAGCAGCCGAGAACGAAGAAAGGAGATCAGGTGAGTGTGAACAAGGAAGACGATCCGAAGTACCTGAAGAGGAAGATCGCGGATCTCGAGCAGACGATTTATTCGCTGAGACAGTTGATCGACATCTTGAAGGAGATGCCGGGTTGCAAGGATGTGACGATCCCGCTGAACGATCCGAAATTGGCGGCGACGGAGAAGAGGTTGATTGAAAATGAGAAACGCGGAATTAAGACAGGCCTTGAGATTGAAGATCGCCCGAAGGCTCGCAGAGGCAGGCCCAAGAAGAATAAATCTTCATGATGTGGCCTCGGCGCTTGGAGTGTCCGAGAGAACGCTGAGAAATTGGCGTCGCTGGGGTCAGTATGAATCCAAAAAGCAAGGTCGACCAGGACGAACAGAAGAAGAGCACAAGCTTGCTCGCCTAAAAGTCTTCGAACTCATGAAAGTCCACGCTTCGCCAGGTTGGCGCCCAATAGCAGCAGAACTTAAAGGGATAGTGTCTGTGCGATTAGTTCAAGAGTATGTAGCGGAGTACAAACGACTCCATAAACCAAAGAAAACGATCACACAAAAGATTGAGGTCACGAAGAAAAACATCATCTGGAGTATTGATGGTGCTTTTACGCGTGACCACAAGAAGATCGAAAACCAAGTCATCAAAGATCGTGGCTCAAAAGCCTGGGTTGGTTACAGGAAAGGGGCCTCATGTTCACGTGATGTGATTGTCATGCTCGAAGAGAGCTCGTGCACCGTTGGACTTCCGCTTGTGCTGTCATCAGATAATGGCAGTGCTTACAAATCCAAAGAACTAGCCCAGTTCATGAGAGAGCGTAAGATCGTTCATCTTATGTCCCTGCCAAGAACGCCTCAACATAATGGCGCAGTGGAGGTTGGGATTAAAGAGCTTCGATAGATCATGGCAGCAAAAGGGTCAGGGCTGGATGAAGCGATCGACTGTGCCAATTTGAGGCCACGTCTTTACGGGAAGAATTGGTCAGTGGCGAATGAGGTTTATCAAAATGCAGTTGTGCCTTACACTGATGATGAACGTGATGACTTTTATGAAAGCTGTGCTCGACGCTTAAGTGATCTGAGTCGAGAGCCGTTAAGCTTCCGAGAGCGCAGGATGAAAGAGCGAGAAGTGATTTTAGATGAGCTTAAGGTTAGAGGTTATATAAAACGGTGGAAGTTGGCAGATAATAGGAATTGATGAAATGCGAAATACGGAAGACTTTGTGTGAACACTACAAGATTCGAAAACGTGGCCTTGTTCACAACTCCTCTCACCTACACCGTTACTCATTTCATCACACTCGATGCTCATGAAGGCACCATCGAACTCTCCCTTAAGAAAAATCCGGACATCGCAACGAACCTCGATAAGGATCTGCTCATCAGCTTTGCGGCGCTACCGAACTCAACGCTCGAAATCCAGAGTCCCGGAGTTCAACTCAAGCTTCCTCCCTACACCTACAAAATGACCGGTCTCAAAGGCACCATCCATGCAGACAAGAAACTCCACCTCAAGATCGGCGTCTTCGATTTTCTGGTCAAAGACGATGGACTTAAGCTCGAGGGGCTAAGCATTGATTACTCACCCAAGCAGCCGCCTCTCAACGTCACGATCGACCGGCTGCTCGCGGGAAACGAGGCCCTACAAAAACTCGTCCTCACCTATCAAGAAGATGATTACTCACCAGCAAAACCCATAACGCTTGCGGAAATGGATTTTGAACATCTCGCACAACGACACGTCAGTCTAAAGAACGAGAACCTTGATATCGATGTTCAAATCGATGGCTTCCGCCAGGGCGGAGAGCTCCTCGAGTCCATCAGTGGGCACATGAAGCTGCCGCAGGTGGTGATCCAACGCTCCCTGGCTGGCGCCGTTGAAAAGATTCTTGCGCAAAATGAAAAGGCACTGGAGCAGGCCACTCCCCTCGAGAAAAAGAAGTTTCATCTTCTCCGCGAATCCATCATCCAGGACCTCTACGATAAATTACTCACGGCCACTTTCCGGAGCCTCAAACCAACGCTGGAGGCCTCGCACTACGTTTGGAAAAAAACAAAAGATGAGAACATCCAGAATCTCGCGCGCACGCTCAAGCGCAAGTCGTGGCTAAAAGGGAAACGCGAAGCGTGGGACAAGCTGCCCTTCAACGAAGCCGTGAATGAAGTCATGTATGAGACGATGATGCTTTCCTCGGGGGGAACAGACCTCACCCGGGACTGGCTCGCGTCTCAGCAAAAATTGCACGGCGAAGACCCTCGCTGGCTGGCCCTCGATCACCACGTTAATCTCTACGATAACAATCAGGGCAACACTCCCAACAAACTCAACAGCCCTATTTTTCCCGTGAAATACATCGAGGCGGCCAAGG
>JAIXOY010000288.1 GCA_027486525.1 Pseudomonadota bacterium | reverse complement strand
GACGTGGTGGTGTTCGGCCACACTCACCATCCCGGCGAGGTGGAGCTGGAGAACGGAAAACGGTATTTAAATCCCGGCTCGTGGTTGCTAAGCTGTCACTACGTAGAAATTCAAAACGGTGAAGTGACCCTAAAAACGTGGGAGAGTTAGATGTGCCCTTGGACTGACTGGCAACCGGCCACCATGAAGTTTTGCGAAGAGCTGTTGTGTGGCAACATCCGCCAGCCGGCCAACACATTCTCGAACATCGGTTTTGTGATTTGCGGGCTGCTCATCCTTTGGCGGGAGGGGCGCACGTCCTGGACGCCCTATCACATGATGGGACTGGCGGCGGTGTCCATCGGCATCACCTCGGGGATCTACCATGCCTCCATGGTGTTCTTCTGGCAGTTCTTCGATCTCTCCAGCATGTTCATGTTGGTGCTGTTGCCGTTCACATTTAATCTCGTGCGGATCGGCTGGATTAAGGCGTCGCAGTTTTCCTGGACCTACATCGGGACCCTCGCTTTTTCCATGCTGTTGCTTTACCTCATTCAGGGCAAAGTCGGGGAGTACATCTTTGGTGTCCAGGTCTTCATCGTGGCCGGGCTTGAGTACATGCTTTACCGCAGAGGCCATCGTCCGTCGTATCCGGGAATGTTTAAGGCGTTGGGGACACTCGCGCTGGCGTTTTTGATTTGGAACGGAGACGTCCATGGTTGGTGGTGTGACCCGACCAACCACTACCTGCAGGGCCACGCCGTTTGGCATGTGCTGTGCGCGCTTTCCATTTGGTTTGTGTACGGGTTCTACAAGCAGTTTGCGAGCGTGAGCAAGGCGTGAAACGGCCGCTCAGTTCGTCCGGCTACCGACTGCTTGAAACGCTCAAAGTTGTCATGAACTTTTGGGTGTGGTTCATGCTCGCGACGACGGTTCACGGCAGTCTTGTGCTGGCGATCCCGGGCTGCCTTCCGGCGCAGGGCCAGGCCGCCATTCATGTGGCCCTGATCGTGATGGGAACGTTTCTTTTCTGGGGGAACCGCGGCTATTTCCAGAGATCCGTGATGTGGTTTTTTATGCTCCTCATTTTGAACATGCTCCTGGCACCGTCGGTGCAGTCGAAAAAAAATGCATGCTCGATAGCAACAAAGGCGAAACCATGAAACTGGGATACACACTTTTTTACGTCGATGATGTGCCCAGGGCGATGGACTTTTATGCGCGGGCCTTCGGTTTGGAGAAGGGATTTTTTCACGCGGAGAGTGGGGAGTACGGGGAAATGCTCACAGGGGAAACGCGGTTGGGTTTTGTCCATCACGACACGGCGTCCACGCATGATTTCGTCTACGAAAAAATGTCCCTGACGAAAGCGGCAGCGGCTTTCGAGATCGGTTTTGTCACCGGCGATGTGCCGGCTGCGTTTGATCGTGCGGTGACAGCGGGGGCGGTGGCGGTGAGTCCGCCGAAGACCAAGCCCTGGGGACAGACGGTTTCTTACGTGCGGGACCTGAATGGTTTTCTCGTCGAGATTTGTTCGCCGATTGGTTGAGGCAAGTTTCAGAACTGAAAAACGGCTCTCTTTGGGAGCCGTTTCCACTGGTGGAAACGAGCGGACTTTTGAAAGAATCTCTGTGCTTACACGTTCCCAACAACTGCGCACTTTTTTGAGACTTACTTCCGCCAGCGGAAGTAAATCGCAAGAAAAATTCAGCTAGAGCGAAATAGATTTCTTGATTTCACCCGTGCCCGGCAAGCCCTTGAGAGGAGCCGCGAGTTTTTGATCACGCAGGTTGATCTCGCCGAGGGCGCTGCGTACACTCTGATGGGCTTTCTGCGAGACGCGATCTTTGTTCACACTCAGGCGCAGTTTCATGCGCACCAGTTCCATGTCCGCGACCTCGATCACGCGAAGGTGGCCTGCTTCGATCTCCGGTGCCACCGTGATCAACGGGAGGAAGGCGACGTGGTCGGAGTTTTGGATGATAACTTTTGAGGATGCGGCGGTCTGGCACTCGTGGCCGATGCGCCTCTCAGACCAGCGTAGCGGAAAAATGTCTCCGGAGCGTTCGACGCGCTCCCCGGAGAGGTAGGAAACGCCGACAAACGGATAGGCTTGCGTCTGCGCCACCTTCACTTTGGCCTTGAGCGGGTGGCCCAGTCTCGCCACGAGCCCCCACGTGAGGTTCGCTGCCTCTTCGCTCACCCAGGAGTCGGGCCAGTTCCAGGGTTCGATGTGGACCGCGATGTCGATCGACCCCGTGAGCGCGGCACGGAGGAGGTCGGAGGGCGACGAATCAAGGAACCGAAACTTCACCTTCGTCTGTGTTACGGATTCTTTCGCGATCACCTCTGCTAAGAGCGTGGAGAGGAATGCGCGCGAGCCGAGGTTGAACGTGGGGATGCGTGCGAAGGAGGGATCCACCTTCTTGAGGTCGTCGAACTTCATGAGCTGCGCGACCAGTTCGCGCGCCAGGGCGACCGTCTGCGTGCCCTCGGGCGTCAGCTGGATCCCGCGCTTCGTGCGCGTGGCGAGCGAGAAGCCCAGCGCCTGCTCGATGTCTTGCAGGAGACGGGTGACATTCGCCGGGTCCATGGAATTCTTGCGAGCGAGGTCGCGGATACCCTGGGCTTCTCCAAGCTGAGCAATGAGTTCCATCTGATGAAGCGTGAAGTTTCGGAGAGTGTCCATGGCTCAACTTAGGATCGGATAGACGTGTTGTCAATCGCGCAACACCCATTGTGGAGACAGCAATAGTCGACGAATTTGTTCTGGGAGATGGTTGCTTTACGGAACCACAAGGTTTCGAGAAACATGGGGGAATTTATGAAGAAACTCGCACTCGCACTCGCCACCGTCATCGTCACGACTCTTTCTAGCATGACCACGCATGCAGCACCAGCGTCTCGCTCGGACAAAAACATCGTCGAGATCGCCGTGGGCGCAGGAAGTTTTAACACGCTCGTGGCCGCCGTGAAAGCTGCCGACTTGGTCGGTGCTCTCTCAGGCCCGGGCCCTTTGACTGTCTTTGCTCCAACGGATGCCGCGTTCGCCAAGCTTCCTGCCGGAACGGTCGAATTCTTGCTCGCTAACATCGACCAACTGACGTCGATCCTGACCTACCACGTCGTTGCTGGCGAGAAGAACCCGAAAGCGTTGCTCAAGGAGCAGTTCGTGAAAACCCTCGAAGGCTCCGACGTTGAAGTCAAAGGCTGCGCCCGCATGCTGATGATCAACAACTCGCTCGTCGTCGCTAAGCCGATCTACGCCTCGAACGGCGTGATCTACGTCATCGACACCGTCCTCCTTCCGTAGTTTTCAAGAGGGGAGGTGTTGTGCCTCCCCCCTGTTCGATCCCTGAAGAGCGCTACAACTGCCAGTCAATCGACGCGATACCGTGTTTTTTCAAATAGGCATTCGCCTGGGAAAACGGCCGCGACCCAAAAAATCCACGGTAAGAAGACAAGGGCGAAGGGTGCACACTCTTAAGCAAGAGGTGTTTATGGCCATCAACCTTGGCGGCTTTTTTCTGCGCCGGCGAGCCCCACAAAATAAACACCAAGTTCTCTTTTTTAGCGTTTAAAACTTCAACGATGCGATCGGTGAACAACTCCCAGCCGCGGCCATGATGGCTGCCGGCCTTGCCGTCTTCAACCGTGAGTACGTTGTTCAACAGCAGCACGCCTTGCTTCGCCCAGGACATCAAATGGCCATGTGATGGAGGAGTCGCACCCACATCGGTTGCGAGCTCTTTGTAGATGTTCACGAGCGACGGCGGGATCGCCACACCTTTTTGCACGGAAAAGCACAATCCATGGGCCTGGCCGGGGCCATGGTAAGGGTCCTGCCCGAGAATCACGACTTTGACTTGATCAAACGGACAGGCGTCCAGTGCTGTGAAGATGTCTTTGGCGGCGGGGTAGATCTTTTTGCCGGCCATGGCTTCGGCCTTCAGAAACGCTTTGAGTTCCACCATGTGCGGCAGGGCAAATTGGTCTTCGAGGACGGCTTTCCAGGAGGGGTCTAACTTAATCACAACCTAAAATACCTTGTCCCACGCGCGGGGGTCAATGTACCATCGAAGGCATGCGTTACGTCATTGCTGACATTGAAGCCACGGGACTTGGGCCGGACCGGCAAATGATTGAGCTGGCGCTGATCACCTATGAGAATGGCCGCATCACGGACGTGTTTGAGACGCTGATTAATCCACTGACCCCTGTTCCTAAAGAGATTTTGCGACTCACCGAAATCTCGTCGCGCCTGATCGAGAATGCCCCGAAGTTTTACGACATCGCCGATCGCGTGGCCCTGCGCCTCGATGGCGCCGTCTTCGTGTCTCACAACGTCGCCTTTGACTGGGAGATGCTGGAGAAAGCGTTCACGCAGATGGGCAAGCCGCTGAAGTGCAAAACTCTTTGCACGCTGAAACTCGCGCAGGAACTTATTCCGGGACTCAAGAGCTACAACCTGGATGAGCTGTGCCGCTTTTTTAACATCAAGGCCATCAATCGCCACCGCGCCCTGCCGGATGCGCAAGCGGCGCTGAAACTTTTCGAAGAGCTCAAAGAATTGGCGAGCACGCCGCGCGCGCATCAAGTTCCGCGCTACCTGCCGCACCACAAGCCGCTGATGAAGAATCTCCCGCGCCATGCGGGTGTGCTCTATCTGAAAGACGCCGCAGGAACAGCGTTCCACATCGTTGCTGTTGGCGATTTGCTCGGCGCTGCCGAGCAGCTTCTGAGTGTGAAACCAGAGGCGCGTGATCTCTTGGAGCGCACGGAGAGTTTGCAGTTCGATGTCACCGGTTCGGAATTGATCGCGCTGTTCAAACGCGCAAGATTTGTGCCCGCCAACTGGAAGTGGATGATCACGCTGGATGTAGACAAGACCGGCGAGAAGTTTTTTCTGCTGAAGCCTTACGATCGCAAAAGTGGGTTGTGGTATTTCCAAGAGAAAGACGAGGCCGAACGCCATCTGCGTGCGTTGAAGAAAAAACTTCCGCAAGAAAAGTTCGCCTGGCGCGAAGGCGGCAAAACCAAGCAAGAAATTCTGGAGTACAACCGCGTGGTGGATGAGCTGGTGCGGGAAGCGCAGTTTCCCTGCGAAAACTTGTTGCTGTGGGGCCCGGGCCGCGAGCAGGATGAATGGTCGTACGTGCTGGTGCGCCACGGTCAGCTGATGGGCTGGGGCCACGATAAACGGCCACCCGAAGTGGTGATGGAGAATCCCGAAAGTGCGATTCAAAAGCGCCAGGACAAAACCCTCGAAGCGCTGGCGATCCGCTATCTGCGCGAACACCGCGAACGCCGCTTTAAGAAAGAGCAGTGGCGCGAACTGAAGGAACTCACATGCTGATCCTGCTCTTGAGCTCGCTGCTCTATGCCGCCGACTGTCCTCACGGGAGCGATCGTTTCAATTGCATCAAGTTCATCAAGAACTACGATGGCGATACGCGCACGGTGGACATTCCCGGCGTGCATCCCTTCTTCGGCAACAACATCAAGGTGCGCGTGCGCGGCATCGACACCCCCGAAATGAAGGGGAATG
>JAIXOY010000112.1 GCA_027486525.1 Pseudomonadota bacterium | reverse complement strand
GCGGACTGCGAGACGTGTCTCGACGCAGAACTCCCGTTGCAGGGCCTGCTCAACTCGGGCATCAGTTCGAGTCTACAAAGTCTTAGCGACATCTCGGCGTGCGCGATCCCCGACGTCGGCGAGGCCGTGCTCCACGACCAGCTTGGCCACACGGAGAACAAGATCCCCAACAACAGTCAGTTCGTCCTTCGGCGCACAGGTGATAAATCCTGGAACGTCGAATTCAACGCAAAGTTCACTGCCGTCGACACCACCGAGGCGCAGGTCGCCGAAATGCGCACACGGGTCGAGCAGTGCTTTGCGCAAGCATCGCCCGCCATGACCGGCCCCGACGGCCACCAGATGCGGCTCACGCTCCGGGGTGACAGCGGTGAGTCGCCGAAGCCCCCGCTCATTGCGATCAACGTCAAGACGAGTGGCCGCGGGAACGCGAACAATTTCTCGATGGATTTCTCGTGCGCCACGGTCATCCACGAATTCCTCCACCACGCTGGCCTCTGCGACGAGTACCCCGAGGGCAATCCCACGGAGATCCAGAACGCGGCGGCCTGTCGCGTGATCGTGCACGAAGATTCGATCATGAGCGTGGACATGCAGGGCACCTACGACGACGCCGTCGGCCTCGCCAAGCGCTGCGTCCTGAACCCCGGCTCGAAGTGGCTGAACGCTCCGGCGGGCCACCTCGCCGCGGAGATGTCGCCGGACGCCAACGACATCTACAAGACGCTGCCGGACAAGTCCGCGTTTGAGAAAAATTGGTGCACGGTCACGACGTTTGCGGCGACGGCCCAGAGGCCTTTGCTGCAGACCTACGGAGCGCGCTTCGTGGATATACCTCGCGGCTTCGAGATGGACTTCGCTGGCCGCAACGTCACACGCTACCAAACACTGCCGTCGCAGTACCGCTTGATCTGCAAGTGCCCCCCGGGCAACTCGCAGTGCCAGGCGAGTATCACCGGCGTGCGCGCGAAGATGAACGAAGGCTACCAAGCGAGCAACCGCCGCTTCCGCTGTCCCACGAGTTCGCAGGACGCCGGCGCCAGCGACGTGGGCATGAACCAGGGAACCGTGCGGGACGAGCGCGTGAGCGCCGGCTTCGTCGAGTTCCGCAATCCCCCGCGCCTCAACCGTAGCTTGCTCCATCCCGCGCACTTCATGCGCGTGTTGCGCGGTTCGTGCCGTGCGATCGATCGCACCACGCTCTACGACCGCTGCGCGCAGTTCGCCTACCGCCACTCGCAGCCCGCCGACACGGCCGTCGACTGCTCGAACGTGCCAGCGGAGTGCCGCGATCCAGTGAAGTTCCTCGGCGGCGCACCGGCGGTGCGGCCATGACATTTCTCCTCTTCTTCCTCGGGCTCGCCCACGCGCAGCCGCTGTGCTCGACGAACTATTCCATCAGCCCCACCGACTGGATCGCCGACATCGACGAGATCAACCGCTGTAATCCGCTCACGAAGCCGGGCGACGCTCGCGTCTTCGACGTGACCCGCGGGAGCATGGTGCGGTCGGCCCATCGGCAAGAAAACGTGAGCCATAGCAACATCCGATCGGACAACTACAAGTTACCGACCGATCACAAGGGCACTCTGAAGTACCTCGGTGAAAAGCAGTACGAGATGGTGTTCAACCTCAAGTTCACCGCTAACCCCGACGCGACGGTGACACCGGCAGCGATGCTGGATCGAGTGCGCAGTTGCCTCGACGCTGCGAGGCCTGGCCTGCGAGGACCCGGGGGAGAGCAGCTGAACCTCATTGCTGTGTCACCTACTCAGGCGCAGGCCATGGGTTCCGTGAAGCCACCGGAGATCGAGATCACGATCGTCAAGCCGGGAGAACGGGGGGATGCGCAGAAGTATTCTTCGGACTTCAACTGCGCCACCATCGTCCACGAGCTGCTGCACTTCGCGGGTCTGTGTGACGAGTACAAAGACAACGGCGAAGACGTGAACGCCAGCGAGTGCCGGGCGATGGGCCCCGGCGATTCGATGATGGGCGATGGCATGCATATCGCCTTCGACGACTCCGTCGGCGAGGTCGGCCGCTGCGAGATCCCCGTGGAATCGGACTTCACGGCACACCTCCGGAGCCCGAACCCGGTTGTGCGCGAGATGCTCATGCGCAAGAAGTACTTCCAGATCGGCAACATCTCGACGTTGAGCGTGGGACTGCCGCTGCGTTATCCGGAGGTCTCGCCCGTGGTGATTCCCACGGTACCGGTCATCCCGGCGATCGCGGGGGCGCCTCCACTCGTCGTCGCGGGGCCTCCGCAGCCGCTGACTCTCAAGGACATCTACTGCGTCGAGAAGGACAACGGGTTCGTGCCGTTACCAACGTCTGTCGATGCACCGTTCAACACGCTGCTCGTGAACACTGTCGACAAAATCGAGGTTCAGTCCTTTTTGAAACCGGTGCTTGAGCCGAACGGCACGACGACAAGTGTGAGCCGCAGGACGCTCAGCTGTTCGTGTCCGGAAGGGGACCTCGCGTGCCGGCATTACCTCGACATCCTGCGCCCGGAAGCTGTGGCGATCAGTTCGCCGCAACGGAAGGTCTACGCGTGCCCGTTCCACACACAGCGAATGACGCCCGTGGATTTCCGCGTGCCGAAGGGGCAGTTTCGCGTCGAAGGCACGACGGTGCACTACCGTAACAAACCCATGGGACGAAGCATGCTGCATCCGGCGCACTTCGCGCGGATCATCAACGGGCCCTGCCAGATCGAGAGCACGCCGGATGCCGTAAAAAAATACAATGAGTGTGCGCGCTTCAGCGTGAACTACTCGATCAGCGATCTCGGCGACAATGCGTGTGCGCAACGTCCGGCTTATTGCGACCAGCCGGAGAGCTGGCTCGGAACTCTTCCTACAGCAACCAGCCCTTAATAATTTCGCCGAAACGAACCTGCGCCGCTTGCACTGTCGGAAGTGCAGAAAGAGCGTTCAAGTCATTACAGTGAGCAGCTCCATCGATCATCAAGAGATCAAGATTCGGTGCCTGCACTCCCGGGATCACGGAGAGACGCAACCACGGATCGTTCGAGCCGTTGGTGAAGATGATGTTGGTCGTGCTTGGGCTAAAGAGCGGAGCATACCAAGTGGCATTCAAGGAACCATCAGCGGTTGTGCCTTGGCCGTAGAGCCGTTCACAGACGCGGTCGTGGTACGGAAGATCGATGCGGCTTGAGCGTGACGTATCGACACCTGTGCCGTTGGCGACTTGAAACCAACCGAACTCAAGACAGCTCTGCCACATCCACTGACGGAAGTAGCTCGCCGGTGTGATGTCTTTCGCTTCCGCGGCCTGCATGGAAATTTCAATCGGCGTTGTCCCCATGGAGCTTAAGACGTTGATGCCGGCGCGAGCGTAACCTGCGACGCGATCTGGATTTGCAGCGAGATCGTTGCAGAACTTGGTATGTCTTCCGTATTGGACGGCGGCCGCGAGCATGTCGGCAACGACGTACAAGAAATCATCGTCGTTCACCACATCGCTTGAGTTGAAGAGTGCCTTCACCGCGAGGGTACCTTCGCGGGTCGCCATGCGAGCTTCGATGCCCGCGACCGCTTCGCGAACCATGTCGCCGCAGGTGTTCTTGTTGATCACCGATGCCACGTGTGCGTCGTATTCGTTGAACTCAGCTTTCACCAAGACAGGTGCTGAAGAGGCGAGGGCGCCGGTCACGAGTTCCGGATGCTTGAGACGGTAGAACGCCGCAAGAGTTCCTGCGTACGATCCACCGAAAGCGACCCACTTGCCTTTGAGATTCATGGTCTCCATGGCGTGTTTTTGGAACACGGCCAGGTCCGTGATCGCGGCATCAAGATTCAAGTGCGAGAGACGTTCGGTGGTCAACTTCCGGAACGGCAAACTTTCGCCGTAGTAGCGGTGCTCGAGCGCCACCAAGTGCGCGCCGACTTCTTTCGCGAGACGTTCAACAGAAGAGTAAGAGCCGGTGCCGTCGCAGTTCCACTCGCCGCAGATGATGTAGAACACGGGAGCTGTTTCGCCCGCAGTGGCGTACTTTGAGTCGATGAAGTAGCGCTGACCGAAGGAAGCCGAGCCGGGATCATCGTGACTGAGTTTTTGCTGGAAGAAGCCGTCTTCGGTGAGGCGTAAGGTCCCATCAAAGCGATAGGCCGCGGCCTTGCCGTGCTCCAGCGATTTGAGGTGGTAGCGCAGACCTTCGTTCAAGGCAAAAGCCTGGCCCGAGACGATCGCCACGAGGGCCGCAAGAGTGAAGTGCTTCAAAAACATGGGGATCTCCTAGGATTGGAACTGGCGGGTGAGGCTACCCAAAACGGACATGAGACACAAGGAAACCGTGTAAAAAAGGACATGATTCTGGCACTTTAGGCAATAAATTCTTCCTGCGCTCCGCCCAACAGCGATACAATGGAGCATGCTCGCATCACATTTTCTCCTCTGGAGACGTAAGTCCATCTGGATCCTCGTGGCCGCGGCCGTGGCCATCGTGCTGACGGGATTTAGTCTCGTGAGCGTTGAGCTCGCCGCCAGTTGGTCGGTGGTGTGGATCACTTTTTCTCTGGTGGGTTTTGTCTATGGCATGGACTCACTCACCGATGAGCAACATCCGTGGGATGCCCTGAAGTCACGCGCCGGACTCAAGCTCCTCCCCCTTCTCATTTCGGGCCTCGTTCTCTCCCTGTTGCGTCCGGGCCCGCTGACGCTTGTGTGTTCGCTGACGATTCTCTTTTTAGGTTTGTCCTACTCCTATCCCTTCGCCACGGCGACGGGAACTTTTCGTCTTAAATCTCTGACGGGAATTAAGAGTGCCTGGATCGGTGTGGGCTGGGCGATGCTCGTCTACTTGGGTGCCGGCGACACCTCATCTCCCTACATCAACATCGTCGCAGGCTTCGTGGCGCTGCAGGTGATGGCCGGAAGTGTCCTGCGGGATTTGGATGATCTCGAAGAGGATCGGTTGAGCGGGACTCGCACGCTGCCGCTCGTGTTCGGTGAGCGCACGACCTACGCTCTTCTTCACACGCTGAATCTCCTGAGCGGTCTGCTTTTGCTTCTTTGCCCCGTGCCGTGGGGAACCGCGTGGATCGCGGTTCTCGTCTGGCGTGCCGCGAACCTCGAATGGCTTCGCTGGGGCGAGCCGGGCCACTACGCAACTCAATACATGAATCTCGCAACGTGCGGGCTAATCTTTATCTCGAGGATGGTGTTTTATGTCATGGCTTGATGCAATTCCTCCACAGCATTTCGCTTACGGGATGCTCTTCTTCGGATTCTTCTTCGGCATCTTCTGGTACCTCGATCACAAAACGCATCTAGCGATTTGGAAAAAGGACATCACGGACGGAGAGCTGCGCACTCACCGGATGATTCTTTACACCAGCTACGGACTGATGCTCTCACTCTTGCTGATGACCTGGTGGCCTGGACAAGCATTGTTTCTCTTCTTGGGCTGCTGGGTCACACGGACCCTCCACGAATTCATGGACGAGATCCACTGGCACCTTCCACGGTGCACGGAAAGAGAAACCATCATTCACATGATCATGTGGATTTGCATCCACGGTGGTACGGCGGTGACCTTCGCCTGGGGCTTCTTTCGTCAGTACGATGGTTTCGCAGAACTCGGGTGGCCCATCCATGCGGCCTTCGTGCTGATCTTCATCGGGTACAGCTACATCGGTAACCGCGAGATCATGGACTACCGTGGGGCCCGTGCGTAATGAAGCGACTGTGGCCATTATTCTTTCTCAGCTTGAGCGCCCAAGCGCTCACGCTGGAAGAATCGCGGTCACGTTGTGAAGTGCTCACGAACACGGATGTGAAGGAAGCCGAAGGTCGCAAGCTCACGCAAGAGCGCAAACCAGTGATGCTCTCGTTTGTTCGCGATACCTGCGAGCAACAAGAACGGGCCTTCGATGCTGGCAATTTTCCCAATCCCGTGGCGTGGGACAATCTCGATCTGATCTACCACTCCTTCATTGATCGCCATCGTGTGGAAGCCGGCGTGGGCCTGCTCGACATTCTCAAGATGGGGTTGACCCACGATCTTTCTCCGTATCTTTTAAAGTTCAATCGCGCACCTGATGATGGCCGGCCTGCCGAGAGCGATGCGTTTTGGAAAAGCCCAGTTGCTCCGTTGTCTGAGGCCTTTGAGCGCCAGTGGAAAGCAGCTGGCGTGGATCCGGACTTTTCTTGGCTGCGACTTGATAAGTTAGAAGGCAAGGGCAGTGTCGCGAAGGTTCACGCCGATGATCTTCGTAATGGCGAACGGTGGCTGATCAAGTGGGGTGATGAGATTCATAGTGACCCCGTGGCCTCGAGGATCTTTGCCTCTCTCGGTTTTAACGTGGATTTTCCTTTTCATCGCGGAACCGGCGAGCTCCGTTTGCTGTTGGGTCGCCAAGCTAAGCAGAAGCGCACCGTTCAGCAGCTCGTGAATTTTATCTACAACAGCTACAAAATAAATCTGAGTCCCTTCATCCAGCAGGTCAGCACCGTGACGGATGAGATGATTGCCATTGAGCCCTTGCTGCGTGGAAGGGAGGGAGAGACCTATCTCACCTTCACAGGACTCGCGTTGGAGCCAAGGCCGAGTTCCGAGACGCGCCTCGGGCCTTTCATGCCGGACCTCGCACAAAATAAATCGAGGCGTTCTGTGCGCGGAGCTCTCCTTGCGGAGATGTGGATCGGCAACTGGGACACGAAGACCGACAACACGTTGCTCACTCTCACAGCTGAAGGTATGAAGGCCAGTTATAGTGACTTGGGTGTTTCGCTGGGAGTTCGCATTGAGAAGTTCCCGCGCGACCTCAAGGGTGGCCTGGTGAATGAGTTGGGTTGGGATCTGGTAGAGGACGATGGAAAAGAGCTTCGTTTCCTCGCTCGCATGAACCATCTCCCGGAAGCCTGGCGCCAGGCGACGTGGAGCGATCTTGCGTGGATGGCCAAGCAGATTGCTCGTTTAGGTCCGGATGATCTGCGAGAAATTCTCTCGCACTCCGGATGGCCCGCAGAAGTGCGCGAACTGTATTTCCACAAACTCGCCGAGCGTCGTCGACAAATTCTCAGAGCCTTTCAGGTTTCAGACCCTCACACGTGGCAGATTAATCGCCAACTCAACATCGGTGACGTCGTGAAGAACGGAGAGCTCGTGCGCGAGCCGGATCTCACACTCTATCCCGCAGGACTGTGGCACACGCGTGGCCGGTTCCGGGGGTACGGATGGTAAGAATCCTTCTTCTCCTCCTGAGTTTCAATGTGCTGGCGGCTACCAATCGGGTAGAAGAGCAACGTAAGTATGTGGTCCCCGCGGATCAGCCTCTGCCTCAGGAAACTTTTCTCTTGGGGGATTTTCGTTTTTGGCCTCACGATGTTTACCTCGCCGAAGACCTCTACTTCGATTCTCCTGAAGGTGTTCTGACTCAGGCCGGACTCGGATTACGCATCCGAAGAGTGCGCAAAGGGAACCAGCCACCGGCCTATGTCATCCAGCTTAAATCGGAGATGGAAGCACCGGGAGCTGCACGGATCGAAGAAGAGGAACGCAACCTCAAAGAGCAGAGTGTGGCAGGTGTGCGCATCGTCGACATCATTGAGAGGTACGTCGCTCAGAGAGGAGTGAGTGCCGCCGATGGTGCCCTTCTTTCCCAGTGGCTCACACGCAAAGAAAGTTCGAGCCTCGCTCCGTTCCAAGAATTGCGTCGTCGTCAGTTAAAAACCAAAGGCCTAGGGCCTGTCGTTCTTGGCTATTCTCATCGTCAGCGCTACCACATTCTGATTGATCGTAACGAACGCGTTTCTCCGCTCTTGCTCCTGAGAGACTCAGAGAAGAACGAACTGATGGTGCCTGCCGTATTTCGTAAAAATCCATCATGGGTTTGGCTGATGGAAGGTTCGTGGGATGAGGCCCGTTTCATTCAAGCCAGTGGTGGCAAAGAAGAATTCCTCATCAAAGAGCTGGAAATCGAAAACAAGTACCGCCCGCGCGAGATGGGAACGTTGCTTCTGAATAAACTCGAGTCGTTGTTGGTGAGTGAGCGTGGTATGAAGGTTGGCCAGGAATCAAAATTCTTTCGTGCTCGCCAGTATTTCTTGAAGGATAAACGATGAAAGATTTGAAATTTTATTTCATTCACATGCGTCCAAAGACATTTCTCCCGAGCTTTGTGTTTGTGTTAACGGGCTATGCGCTCAATCCGAATAAAGCGGCCTGGCCGACGGATCTGCTGGCGCTCTTCTTGATCTATAGCGTTCTTCTCTTCGGTGGCACCTGCGCGCTCAATACGCACGTCGACCGCGATGCCGGTCCCTTGAACTTCTTAGACAATCCCCCGCCGCGTCCGAAGTGGCTGGGCCACTTCGGTGTTGCTTGCATGCTGCTGGGATGTGTGGCGGCGGCGTTCTATGGCACCTATCCCCTCGGCTGCGCGGTTGTCGCCTTGCTTTTCTCGTATGCGTATTCAGGCCGCGTCCCCGGACTCAAGTGGCGCGGTAAAGAAGTTGGCGGCGTCGATCTTTTCTTAGATGCGACTGGCTGTGGGGTGATCGGAGTCATCCTCGGGGCTACCATCTCAGGCTTCGAGCCCAGTGCGCGCACTTGGATGATGGGCTGGCTGTTTACGCTCACCGTCGGCGGGAGCTATGCCGCCACGCAGATCTTTCAGCTGAAGCCCCATGACACTTATGCGACGGCGCGAAATTTTTCGAGTCTCCTGGGTGCCACTCATGCCCTCCGAGTGGGCGCGCTCATGCTCTTTTGGGGTTACGTAGGAGTGGCGACTATTCTGTGGAACGAAAACCAACTCGATCGCTTTTCCAACGGGCCCGCGATCCTCTATGTGATCTTCTCTTTCCTGTTTTTCTGGGGCCTCATTCAGTGCGTGCGGTGGTCGAAGGCCCCTTTCACGAATGCCACACCCCAGTTCAAATCCGTTATTTTTACTCTCTTAGGGGCGCGTCTGTTTTGGATCGCCGCGGAGTGGTTACGTTTGCCATGATTTATCAATCACGAGGAGTGATCCATGAGTGCTGTTAACACGTTTGAAGATTTTCTCGCCAACCAGGCCCCGCAGATCGATGTCGGGCAGTTTGTCCTCAACTTGGGAACCGCTGGCGTGCTGGCCGGGCTGATGGCGCTGCTCTATTCCCGCTGGGGCCGAGGCCAGTCTCATCGCACACTCTTCGCCGGAAACTTTTTTCTTCTGACCATGACCACCATGCTCGTCATTAGTGTGGTGAAGTCCTCCCTCGCCCTTTCCCTGGGTCTCGTCGGTGCGCTCTCCGTCGTCCGTTTCCGAACGGCGATCAAAGACCCCGAAGAACTTTCATTCCTGTTTCTCTCCATCGCCGTGGGCCTTGGTCTGGGCGCCGATCAGCGGCCCGTGACCGTCATCGGTCTTGTGGTGATTCTTCTTGTGTATGCGCTCCTCAAAGTGCGTGGCGGCGGGGCAAGTCGTCCCGGAGCTCTCTACGTTCATCTGAGTAAGCTCGCTCAGTTCTCCGTGCCGGAACTTGAGGCCGTTCTTGCGACCCATTCCCGGCGGGTAAAAATCAAACGCATCTCCGAGGGGGAAGCTGTCTTCTTGGTAGAAACCTCCTCGACAGAAAATCTCGAGAAGATGCGCCAAGGACTCAAAGAGAAGTTGCCGGGAGTTCAAATGCTCATCACCGAATATCAAGACTTGGCCTGATGCGCTTTTTCTTCGCTGCGGTCTTTTGTGTTGTGCTGATGGGGTTGGGAATTTTCTTGATAGGAAAGTCGGCTCCCTCATTCGCGCTTTCTCTAGGGCATCGTTCGCTTCAGCGTTTGCTCTTTGACGATATCAAGCTTCGGACAAACTCTCAGTGGCGCAGTCAAGAGGTGAAGGGTGAACTCGAGTTTGCAGGGAACCGCCTGCGGGTCTTAATGCGCACACTTCCGACGCAGGGCCAGCCCGGGCTTAAAGCGGTTGCGATAGAGGTTGATGAGGACCAGGGCTTTGAACAGCGAGAAATGATCCTCGTTGATACGCAAAGCCTAGAGGCCGCTGTCCTGCTGCGTACCCCTTCGCCAGCACCGCTCGCGCAGGGTGCGCTGATCGTGAATGGGAAGAGTGTCGGAGACTACGCACTGTTTGCTCATCCCTTCACTCTGACTCTGCAAAATGGAGAAGGGCCGCTCGCACGGAAAGGTGCAGCTGGCATCGAGGTGTCTCGGCAGTCGCGGCGGTTGCCTCTGCTCGTAGCACTTGCGCAGATGCATGAAAAAGAACTGCCCCCTCTCGACGAGACGGCGTGGGCGGTTTGGAATCCCAAGACAAACGAGTGGCGCATCTGGGGCCACTGGCCAGAAGGGTGGTCGCTATGAGTGACTGGCGTTTCGAAAAGAAGATTCCTCTCGGATCTGGCGATCTCCAGCAGATTGAGAACATTCTCCTCGCTCATCCCATGGGCCTTGTGACGGCGTATCCAGCACGTCGAGTGCATAACGCGTATTTTGATTCGCCGGATCTCGCCTGTTTTCATGCCCACACCGCGGGCCACGAGGCGCGCGTGAAGTGGCGTCTGCGCTCCTACGATGGGGGAGCCTGGAAGCAACTCGAGGAGAAACGAAAGTTAGGGGATCATGGGGACAAGCGCTTCTACGATCCTGCTGCAGCGATTGCTTCTTTGCGCGAAGGCCACGGTGTTTTATTGGGTGAATGTCTCATGTATCCCGTGCTGGAAAATCGGTATGAACGCCGGTACTACCACGCACCTGCTTGGGGTTTACGAGTAACACTCGATACACGAATAGAATTTTCCCCGGCCGGAAGAAATCTTTGGCGGCAGGACTTCGACTACGTCGCCGTGTTGGAGATAAAATATAAGCTCGAAGCGGCCAAGCTCGGTGACGAGTTCATCCGCTGCCTTCCTTGGCGTTTGGGTCGCTTCTCGAAATACGTTCGCGGCTTGCAACTTCTTGAGACAGTTTAAGAATGGCTCGGGTCTTCTCACCTTGACCCGAGCCTCGTACGCCTAACTATTTGTCGGTGGAGGAAGCACGACGGCTGGTTTATCCATGAGCATCTTGCCAAGGAGAACTTGCACCAGACCACCGTCCATTGCGCCCCCATTGCCACCCACCTGAATGTCCGGTGTGATTTTAAGCCCGGCGGCTGAAATAGCTTTCACGACTTCAACAGTCGTCACACCTTGCGCCGTGAGGGCATCCACTTGATCGCGGTAGGCTTTGGCTTGCGCTTCCCCGATGGCCCGAACCACACCGGCTTCAGCGTCACCCATCTGTTTAGTACGGCTGGCATCCGCTTCGGCCAGCATCCGCACCCGGGCCGAGTCACCTTTCGCGCGCTCTTCCATCTGCCGTGATTCGTGTTGTGCGACCTTAATCCCCGCTTCCGCCGTGATGATTCTCAACTGCGAATCGGCTTCTGCTTTGGTTTTTTCATACTCGATCCGGCGTTGCTCGGCATCTTTCTTCGCATCGAACATCGACTTCTCTTGCTCGGCCAAGTTTTTTTGCTGCGTGGTTTTCATCAACGCTTCCGGCAGATGGATGTTGGTGATCATGACCGAGACCACTTCCACGCGGTATTTCGTCAAGTCATCGCGAACGGCTTCCTCGGCCGATTTCTGCTCTTCGGCGCGGTTCTGCTGATACGCAATCGCTGGTGAGCGGGCCACTTGGGCACGAAAGATACCGTCGATCTGCGGATGAATGACGTTCTTCTCGAGCTCGGCGATCGAGCTGATCTTCTGGACAACGTAAGGTGCGTTCTCCGGCTGAATGCGATACTGGCAGCGAACCTCAACTTGCATCTCGAAGCCATCGTGGGAAACCACCTGGAACGGATCGAAGCTGCTGTTGTTGCCTTCACCGGCGCTCCAGTCCACTGACCGCGTGATGGTCGGAATGATGATCGGCGTGTAGGCGAGGGGGTTGATGTTGTACGAGCCAGGACCTAACACTTGGTTCTGGATCCCGCGGTAGCCCTTGGGTACGACGTGGCGTGTGGCCAGCTTATCCGCCGCTGAGACGTTCTCCGGAACGAACTCGCCCGGATCTTTCCCGATGTTCGAGATCAAGACGGCGACTTCACCCTGGTTCACTTGCGTCTGCTTCCGCTTCGCCACGGAGAAGAGGTACGGATTGATGTAGTAGGTACCGGGAGTCAGAATGCTTTCTTGCGGGCCGCGCTTCCCACCGTTCGCAAGAAACTTCTGCCCGTCTTGGAAATTGCTGTGGCCCTCGGGTGTGCTCACGACGACTTCTGCGGTTTTCATGGGTTGACCGTCACGCGCATCGACGATGCCGATTTCATTGTCGGTGATGATGACAGCGTCACGGACTTCCACTTTAAAAATCTCGGTGTTGATGTTGTAGGTACCCGGGCGCAAGAAGTCGATCTGCGGACCCTTCTGGCCGCCGTTCTTGAGGAACTTCTCCGCGCTCTGGAAATTATCATGATCCGGAATGCTCACCGCGAGCAGGTGACCCACTTCCAGTGAGGCCCCGTCGGCTGCGGTCACGACACCGATCTTCCCTTGGGGAATGAAGGTCTTCTTGATCTTGGTGACCTTGAAGAGCTGCGGGTGAACTTTAAAAGTACCGTTGGTGATGAAGCGCAGTTGCTTTCCGCGGATGCCACCACCTTGCAAAAACGCCAGCGGATCTTGGAAGTTGTTGTGGCTTTCTCCGGCCGGATCATCGGCGAAGATTCGTCCTGCGGGCAAAGCAGCTCCGTCGGTGGCTTCAACGATACCTAACTCATCGGCCGCAATCTGGAGGAAGAGTGGCTTGTCGACAACGCGAGTGAAGGGCCACAAAACGAAGTGCAGGCCCGGGGATAAGAAGGCAGCACGCAGGCCGACCTGTCCGTCCTTGGCGAAAACGTTACCGGCATCCAACTCTTGGCCCAGGAATTGGCGTTCCATGATGGCGATTTCGTCGGAGCCCACGTTGACTAAGAAACGGGTCAGTAAAAAGACGGCTAACAATAGACCGATGAACAAAAGGCCAATTAACATGGCCGAACCCAACTCCATGGCTTCTCCCTCGTTGAAAACACAAAGGGATATCGTAAGGGGGAGTTAAATTTCCAGCAACAAGCTTCCACGCAGGCATTTAACTCAACATTTGCGCATATCATTACGCGCGACGCTCTCTCCCCTCAAAACATTGCAGTTTTGGGTCAAGGACCTGTAAATTTAGAGTTCAATCCAGGAGTTCCCCATGAAGCATGTGTGCGTCGTCGCCGGTAGTAACGGAAAAAATCTCGT
The DNA here is from genome assembly GCA_027486525.1 of Pseudomonadota bacterium. Taxonomy (GTDB): domain Bacteria; phylum Bdellovibrionota; class Bacteriovoracia; order Bacteriovoracales; family Bacteriovoracaceae; genus UBA6144. The sequence continues at coordinate 4,318 of JAIXOY010000112.1, read as the reverse complement.
GTTGGCCCAGACCTTCAAAGAGCACCTCGAATCGCTCGGCCACAGAGTGTCTTTGCTTGATCTCGTCGCTGCCGATCTTCCCCTCTATTCACCTTTGCAACATGGCAAACTCTCAGGCGCCCAGGCGATCGAACCCTTCAAAGAGGCCCTCGCTGCTGATCGCTTCGTCTTCGTTTCTCCAGAGTACAACGGGGGACTTACGCCGGTGCTGAATAACTTCATCGCTTGGTGCAGTACTTCGGCCAAGGATTGGCGCGTCCATTTCAACGGAAAACGTGCGGCGATTGCCACTCACTCCGGGGGCGATGGTTTGCAGGCCCTGGTGATGATGCGCTTACAGTTTTCCTACATTGGCATGACTGTTGTGGGCCGCCAGATCAACATCGCCAACCATAAACCGCTTGATCCTGCGAGCTTAGCGGATGTGTGCCAGCAACTTTTGGCCTGAGTAAAAACTACAATCGACAGAGGGAAAGTCGACATTTCCCGCTGCAAAATTTAGGTTCCGCCTATGCGTTTGGTCCTTCTCACATGCCTGCTGTTGGTCGCTTTTCCGGTCTACGCGATTCGCGTGCAGATCCTGCATTCCAATGATCTCCATTCCCATTTTGAAGGCGGCGAAGGAAAGGGCGGCTACGCGCGACTCAAGACCACGGTCGATCGGCTGAAAGCGCAGGCGGCCACGCAGGGCATTCCCACCTTGTTTCTCGACGGGGGAGATTTCGGCGAAGGTTCCTCATTCTTTTTCGCCGAGAACGGTGCCACCGCGCTGAAGCTGTTGGATGATCTCGGCGTTGATGTCACGGTCATCGGCAATCACGATCTCTTGCAAGGTGGCGAAGAACTGGCCACTCTACTCAAGCGCGCCCACATCAAAGCCGATGTGCTGGCCGCCAACCTGAATGATAAATTTCTCACGGAGACTCACGGTCTGGTGAAATCCATGGTGGTGAAATCAATCGGTGGAGTGCGCATCGGCATCGCGGGCCTCACGACGTCGGAGCTCCACTACCAGTACGCCATTCGCCATACCGGGAAAGTGAAGAATCCGCTGAGAGAAGTCGGCCGCATCGAGCAGATGGCGAAAGATGCGAAGGTGGACTACTTCATTGTTCTCACGCACATTGGCAGCAAGACGGATGTGAAACTCGTGGAACGCTCGCGCAGCATCGATCTTGTGGTGGGAGCTCATTCTCACGAGCGTCTAGTCCAACCGATCCTCGCAAAAAATAGCAGAGGCCAGAGGATTCCAGTGGTGCAGGCCGGGGCCCATGCCATGGCGGTGGGTCAAGTCATCGTCGACATCGATCCGGTCACGAAAAAGCATCAACTGATTTCGAGTCAGGTGCATGTGATTCCTCTGACCACGGCCGTGAACGCAAAAATTCAGGTGATCGTCGATCAAGCGAAGAAGGACCGCGAAGCATACTTCGGTCGATCCTGGGATGAGCCGATTGGCCGCTCGCAGATCGCACTCACTGGCCACGTCGACGGCCGCACGGCGATGAAGCGCAGCTGCTGGGGGAAACACCTTGCCGTCATGCTGCGCGATCGTGCTGGCGCTGATGTCGGGATTCACGCCTCCGGTTTTACCGGCGAAACCATCAATCCCGGCGTGATCACCTTCGGTGATTTGATCGATAATTTTCCGCACTTCCGCACGTTCGGTGATCGGGGTTGGACCATCGGCACCGTGAGGCTTGCGCCAACGGTGGTGAAGAGTGTGGCGGCGTTCGTGAATCGCCTGGATCTTGGTCTCGACATCGCCATGCCGAAGACCGCCATCGAAGGGCGAGGTTGGCTGGTGGCTTTTCCCACGGAAATTGCGTACGGGATTGAGCAGACAGTCCCCATGCTGAAAGGTCTCCTGGCCCGTCATACGCGTGACACGGGCATCAGTTATTGGGAGAGCATGGAGAGCCACGTTCGGGACTATTCTCCCTTGGTTTGCCTGCCATAGATTCGAGGCACCCGCTAAGTTTCCCTCATCCAGTTAAGGATTTTTTTATTCCATTGGGCCATCCCGTTGATCCGGATTCAGGGATTTGCGTCTCTTATTAACAGACAATAATGCTTCAAGTGCTTGCTAGGTCTAGTCCGATACTGGGTCACACCAGAAATGAATCTGGTCCCTGCAAGGACAACACTATGAACTGGCGCTTCTTCATCACACTCAGCTGGGTCCTCACCGGCGCATACTTTACCCAACCGAATTTTGATACCTCTCGCACGCCGCAGTCTGTGGAAGCAGTCTCTGAGTTGCAGCAGATGGCGATGAGCGCGGGTCACTAATTTCCCACTGAGGTTTTTATGCAACAGTCATCCACATGGCGGCCCGATTTTAGTGCAGGTTTCTCCGTCGCACTGGTCGCACTTCCACTTTCGATCGGCATCGCACTGGCTTCCGGTGCCCCGGCTTCCGCGGGCATCATCGCGGCCATCGTCGGTGGCATCCTCGGCTCGTGGATGGGCGGTGGGAATCTCACCATCAATGGCCCCGCGGCCGGTCTGATCGTGATCGTCCTCGAAGCGATTCAAGCGCTCGGTAACGGCTCACCGGGGCAGGGCTTCCGTGCCATGCTCGCCGCGGCCGTCGTCGCCGGTGCGATTCAAGTCGTCTTCGGTGCGCTGAAGTTAGCGCGCAAAGGACTCATGTGCCCCTCGTCGGTGATTCACGGCATGATGGCGGCCATCGGACTCATCATCATCGCGAAGCAGATTCACGTGATGTTCGGCTACACACCGATTGCAAAAAATCCTGTGATGCTCTTCGCCGAACTTCCCCGTGCGATCATGAACATGCAGCCGCTCAGTTTCATGGCCGGAGGTTTATCCCTTGCGCTCTTGTTGGCTTGGCCAAAAATGAAATGGGGCTGGACGAAAAAAGTTCCAGCTCCGTTGCTCGCCGTTCTCCTGGGTGTGGTGGTCGCCGCCGTCTTTGGCTTCGATGCGAAGAAGTTGCTGCAAGTGCCACAAGACATGTCGAGCTGGCTGGTGTTTCCGGACTTCTCGATCATGGCAACCTTCGATGGCTGGCGCGTGGCCATGACCTTGGCTCTGGTGGCATCACTGGAAACAACGTTGAGTGCGGCGGCCATTGATAAAATGGATCCGCAGCATCGCCACAGTGACCTCGACCGCGATCTTCTCTCGAAGGGTGTCTGCAACATGGTGAGTGCAGCTCTGGGCGGATTACCGATGATCGCCGAGATCGTCCGGAGTTCCGCGAACGTTTCTTACGGCGCCAAATCTTGGCGCGCCAACTTCACTCACGGTTTCATCATTCTCGCTGCGGTCTTGTTGATGCCGCAGGCCCTCTCCTTGATTCCCCTGGCATCTCTCGCCGCCATTCTCGTCATGGTCGGCAGCCGTCTCGGAAGCCCAGCGCACTTCCTTCACGCCAAGAAAATCGGCCTGGACCATTTGAGCGGCTTCGTGGTCACCATGGCGGTGACTCTCGCAGTGGATCTCTTGGTCGGTATCATCGCCGGCGCTGCGGTTCAGTACTTCGTGGAAGTGTATCTAGGGCTTCGTCCTAAGGACACCTTCAGCCCAGCCTTTAAGACTGACGAAGACCAAAACCACGTGACGCATTTTGCTGTGACGAGCGCTTTAACCTTCTGCAACTTTGAGCAGTTAAAGTTAAAGATCACGGACTCACTCACGAAAGGCCACTCGGTGAGTCTAGAGTTGGAATCTTGTCCTTACATCGATCACAACGTGATGGATCAGTTGGTCGAGTTGAAAGCCCTCGCGAAAGAAAAATCGCTCGAGTTGAAAATGACTTACTCTGAAACGCACCAGGCCTTGGGTAGTGATAGTTGTTCTGCTTTGAGAAAAGCGGCTTAAGCTAATAATCGACGTCCACCACAATCACTGTGGTGGACTCATGCCTCGACCAACTCTCGCCAACACCCAGAACAACCAAAATTTCTTGCTGGTAATCAAAGACCAAACTTAGGCGTGTCGCTGTGAACTCTTTGGCTTGAGAAAGTTGGGTCTTCGCTTGACCCCACTCGCGATCGATCATCACATTGAAGTCTTGGCAGGCGCCTTCGAGCAGTTGGCACTGAACGGTGTCTTCACCGGAGAAGTAGAGCGGCACGAGGGGTTGATCCAGCACAACTTCGAGCTGCTCTGGAAACGTTAAGCGAAACCCTTCGCCCGTCAGCAGCAGGAGTGTGCGATCTATGCCTGGGAACATTGAGAAGGGCCCATCAGACGCCACTTGTGCCATGGAGAGTCGTAGCAGGAAGCGTTCGGAGTCCACCGGATGGGGGAGCCGATACAACTCACGGGTGCTACCGCCGCCGTTTTT
>JAIXOY010000070.1 GCA_027486525.1 Pseudomonadota bacterium | reverse complement strand
TTCCCAAGGCGATCGCGCTCTTTATTGGAAAGCTTGCCGCCTGCGGGAGCGTTCGACTTACCAGGAGGAGTACGTTTCTTGAGTTCTTCTTCCAGCTCCATCGCTTCCAGGAACATTTCGGCTTGGCCCCAACCACCCTCGAAGATTTCCATGCCTTGATCGTGGATCAACCAGCACTTATCTGTAACGTTTTCGATAAAGGTTCTATCGTGGGCGACGATGATGAGCGCCCCCTGATACGCGCGTAGTTCTTCTTCCAAGATGCCAATAGTTTCAAGGTCCAAGTCGTTGGTCGGTTCGTCGAAGATCCACAGGTCGCGCGCATGCTTCATGAACTGCGCCAACTGGAGACGGTTCTTCTCGCCGCCTGAGAAGGTATGGATCGGACGCTTTAATTCTTCCGAGCGGAACAGGAAGCTCTCCAGGTAGCTCGCCACATGGCGCTTCTCACCCATATTCGAGATCACGAAGTCGATGCCCTCGCCCACCAGCTGCCAAGGAGTGATGTCATTCGGAAGAGTTTCGCGTTTTTGTGAGAAATGACCGACGTCAAGGCCGTCTACTTTCTTGATCGTGCCTTCCGTCGGTTTCAATTGTTCAAGGATCAACTGTATGAGGGTCGATTTACCCACACCGTTGCCACCCATCAGTGCGATTTTGTCGCCCTTCGCGAGAGCGAAGTTCACGCCGCGATAGAGGTTACGGGGTCCGAATGAAAGACCCATGTTCTCGGCTTGCACCAGGATCTTGGTCTTCCGGCCCGACGCTTGAAGATTGAGGTCCACTGATTTGTGGGCCTGGGCCTTTAAATCACGGATGTTGCTTTGAAGTGTATCGTAGTCTTCGATGCGCTTTTTACTCTTGGTACGACGAGCTTTCGCTCCCCGATGAATCCACGCGCTTTCGCGGCGATTGTGGTTCTCGAGACGATCGAGTTCTTTGTTGCGGCGCAATTCTTCTTGCTGCAAATGCTCAAGGTACTCGGAGTACGTCCCCTGGAAGCTTTTGAGTTTCCCGTTTTGAATATGCACGATGCGATCAACCACGTTGTTGAGCAAACTGCGATCGTGGGAAATGACCATGAAGGTCTTGCGACTACTCTGCAACTCTTCTTCAAAGCGCTTGATGGTTTCCAGATCAAGATGGTTGGTCGGCTCATCCCACAGCACCACTTGATGTGGGCAGGAAAGTCCCAAGGCGAGAGCAATTTTACGTTGTTCACCACCTGACAGTGCGATCACGGGTTGCGTGAGGTCTTCCAGACCAAAGCCTTTCAGGTAGCTCATGTAGGATGTGTGCAAGCGGTCTTCGCCGCCCTCGTTCAGGATCGCGTAGAGCTTTTCTTGCTGACTCAGCAATTTCTCGAAATCCCCTTCGCCGATTGAAAGTTTTTCGCCGATCTCATGAAGACTGGCTTTCACGGTCTTCCACTGGGGGTAGTACTCGTAGAAATAATCTTCCAGACTCAATTCACCGGGCGGCAAAATTTCTTGAGGAACATGGAAGATGGTGAGGTCGCGGTTGCGGTCGTAAATGAAGGCCGGCACGGTGGTGTCCGGCGCTTGCAATCCCATCATGACTTTGAACAGTGATGACTTCCCGTGGCCATTCAACCCCAGCACACCGATCCGATCGCCCTCGTTGAGCGTGAAAGTGATTTCTTTAAAAATCTGTTTGTGGGGATGGGAAAGAGAAAGATTTTGCAGCGTCAGAAGTGTCGTCATATGGGCGGCAGTTTAGCAGTGCAAATAACGCATGTGAACAGCTAAGACACTTTCTTCGACATCTTAACCGAGATGTGTTAAATCCTTCCCACATGAATATGACAACCACCGAACCGACCGAAACCCCAGAACCTATCCTTTCCCCTGCTCCTGCACCCGAAGCCACTTGGGCCGAAACGGGTCTTGATCCTCGCCTCCTCGACTTGATTGAGAAAGCGGGTTACCGCTCGCCGACACTCGTGCAAAGTCGCGCTATTCCAGCGGCCCTGCAAGGCAAAGACGTCTTGGTGTCTTCGGCCACAGGCTCCGGCAAAACTGCCGGCTTCGTGCTTCCCGCGCTCCAGCGCTTCATCGGTCGCGATGGGACATTCATCCTGGCCCTCGCTCCAACGCGCGAAATTGCCCAGCAAACCGGCGCTGTTTTTGAACAGTTCGGCGGTCCCTTGGGCTTCCGTGTCGCTGTTTGCATCGGTGGCGCCAGCATCCCGCTTGAAAAAGAAGCTCTCCAGAAATCACCCCACGTGATCGTCGCCACACCTGGTCGCCTGTGCGATCACCTCGAGCGCGGCAACGTCTGGCTAGAATTTATCCAGTGTCTCATTCTTGATGAAGCTGACCGCATGCTCGACATGGGTTTCTCCGATCAGCTGAACAAGATCACTGACCAACTCCCGGTGGAGCGTCAGGCGATGATGTTCTCGGCGACCTTCGCACCTGATGTAGAAAGACTTGCTCGCAAGATTATGAAGAGCCCGGTGGAAATCACCATCGAGAAGCAGTCCTCTTCGACTCCAAAGATCGAGCAGCGCCTCTTGAACGTTCCAGAGTACGCCAAGATTGGCGCCCTCATGCGCATCATGCGCCAAGAGCCGGGCACCATTTTCGTGTTCGCGAACTCGAAAGACAAAGTCTCGAACATCTGGCGCGCTCTGCACGCCAAACGTATCTATGATGTCACTTACATCCATTCTGATTGCACCCAAGATCACCGCGAGCAGGCCATTGCAGATTTCAAGTCTGGCAAATACCGCGTGCTGATCGCTACCGACGTCGCTGGTCGCGGCATCGATGTGGAAGATGTCGCCCACGTGGTGAACTTCGATCTTCCTAAAGAAGCGGAAGACTACGTTCACCGTATTGGTCGTACCGGCCGCAAAGGCAAGACTGGAAAATCGACCAGCTTCGCTGCTGAACGCGATGAGCGGTTGCTCGCCGCCATTGAAAAACTCGTTGGTCCTATCATCGTCGATGAAGGACCACGCCAGCGCGATGATCGCCCACGTGATGATCGCCCACGCGATGACCGCCCACGCAGGGATGACCGTCCTCGTGATGATCGCCCACGCAATAATGATCGCGGTCCCCGTCGTGATGACAATCGTCCGCCACGGCCCGAAGGTGCACGCCTCGAGAGCAGCCGCGGCCCACGCCGTGATGATGGCAGAGGCCCTCGTCGCGACGACAACAGAGGTCCGCGCCCAGATAATCGCGGGCCACGTCCACAAACTCCCAATGCCCCTCACCAGAATTCGGACGCTCCTCGCGAGCCACGTTTCATGCTCGATCAGCATGGAAATAAAATTCTCGGGCCCGATGGGAACCCGATGATCAAACGCAGTCGCAGTCGTGGTGGTCGCAATCGTAATCGCAACGAAGGACCGCGCGAAGACGGCGCCCCTCGCGAGCCTCAAGTCGCGAGTAATCCGGTGAAATCAGTGGCCGCTGCTCCAAAAAAAGGCTTGATCGCGAAGGTCTTGGGTTGGTTTAAAGCTTAATTTTCTTGTGCTCTGCCCCTAAGACGGGTAGAGTACTTAAAAGCCCCTCAGGTAAGGCGAGATAGCGCATTCATTGCGACTATGCCTGAGACGCTACGGACACAATGTCCACTCTCGCCACATATTGTTTTCTTTCTTAGGAGTCCCATGGACGCTCTGACCTCGTTTGATTCTCTCGAATTGCCTATTCCCATCAAGAAGGCCCTCGCTCACTCCAACATTTCTGTTCCCACTGAAATTCAGGCCCAAGCGATCCCTCACGCCATGCTTGGCAAAGACATCATCGGTCTTGCCCAAACCGGGACTGGCAAAACCCTCGCCTTCTGTCTTCCTCTCGTCACACTTATGGATCGCAACGGCGACAATAATGACTGCGCGTTGATTCTTGCTCCGACGCGTGAAATCGCGATTCAAGTGACAGAAGTTCTGAAACACCTCACTTCAAAAATGACCGGTCGTTGGCATCCCGTTCTAGTGATCGGCGGCGTCGGCATGCAGCCCCAGATTGATGGCCTCAAAAAGCATCCGCGCTTCATCGTTGCAACTCCTGGTCGCTTGGTCGATCACATGCGCGAAGGCCATGCGGTTCTTGATAACGTCAAATTCCTCGTCCTTGATGAAGCGGATCGCATGCTCGACATGGGTTTCGCTCCGCAGTTGAATGAAGTCTTGCGCGGCCTTCCGCGTGAACGCCAAACCATGCTTTTCTCTGCGACGTTCCCGAACGAGATCGCCGACATCAGCAAGAAATACTTGAAAGATCCGGTCCGTGTGGAAGTGGGCCCAGGCCACTCAACGCCCATCGAAACCATCAAGCAAGAAACCCGTGAGATGGAAGAAGAAGACAAGTTCGGCGTGCTCATGGAACTGATCAACGGCTGCGAAGGCACCATGATCGTGTTCACCCGCACGAAGTACCGCACAGAAAAACTCGCGCGCCAGCTCGACAAAAACGGCATCTCGGCCGGTCGTCTCCACGGCGATCGCTCACAGTCTCAACGCCAGACAACACTGAAAGCTTTCAAAGATGGCGAGATTCGCATCCTCGTCGCGACGGACATCGCTGCTCGCGGCATCGACGTCCCAGAAGTGGGCCACGTGATCAACTATGACATTCCCCATGTTCCGGAAGAGTACATCCACCGCATCGGCCGGACCGGTCGTGCAGGTGCCTCAGGTCACGCCATTGCCTTCCTCACTCCCGAAGTCCGGGAAGAATGGCGTGCGATTTTGAAACTGATCGATCCCGAGCTCTACGCCAAAACACCAAAAGTCGCCAACGCTGTTCGCCCGGAAAAACCAGGTCAGCGTCGCCAAGATGGCGGCCGCGATCAAGGTCACAATCCGCGCATCGACAGAAATGCCGCTCGCCAAGAGCGCGCGGCCGGTGCTGGCGGTGGAGACCGGGGCCCCCGTCGTGATGACCGAGGCCCTCGCCGTGATGACCGCGGACCACGTCGTGACGACAGAGGTCCACGCCAGGATCGCGGCCCGCGGCCCGAGCGCACGGATGCTCAGCCTCAACAGATGCAAGCTCAAGGAAATGAACAACAAAATTACGGCGACGAAGATTCATCAGGGAATGTGGCGCAGCCGTCTTTAGAAGAACAAATGTCACGCATCGATCGCGCGCAGAAGCGTGAGCGGTTTGCTGGCAACCGCGGTGGACAGGGCGGCCCTCGTGGCGGCGGTCCTAATCGTGGCGGCCCCAACCGTGACCGCGGTGGACAAGGCGGCGGACGCGGACCGAGCCGTGGCGGTCCCGATCGCGGCCCTCGCCGTGACGACAACCGTGGCCAACGTCCTCACTCGGCCCCACAGTCTTCTCAGCCCCGTGACGACGCTGACGACAATGCTGGCAATCGTGCCGGTGCGGGTGGTGAAGACAAGAAAAAGGCCGGCTGGGACCTGATGGGTTGGTTCAAGAAATAGTTATGTCGAGGGCCCTCCGGGGCCCTTTCTTTTAATCCTGCCGCACAGCATCCTACAGCTTAGTTTTCAAGCCAGATAAAACCGTTTATTCTTTGATTTCATTCAATTTATCTTCCCCTTTTTCAAGGAGATCCGACCGATGGATATCGCAATGTTTACCCACGAAGGGCTCGTCATGTTACTTCGTTGGATCCACTTCTTCGCAGGCGTCGCCTGGATCGGCATGCTGTACTACTTCAACTTCGTGCAAGGTGCCTTCTTCGCGGAGATCGACGCTCCCGTGAAGAACGTCGCGTTCTCAAAGCTCGTTCCGAAAGCTCTCTGGTGGTTCCGCTGGGGCGCCATGGGCACGTTCCTCTCTGGCCTCGCCATGCTCGGCATCGCCGGTGCGGATCTGAAAGCGGATTTCTTTCTCACTCCCTACGGCCTCTACATCTGGCCCGGTGCTTTGATGGGTACCATCATGTTCTTGAACGTGTGGCTCGTGATCTGGCCTAACCAGAAGATCATGATCGCCAACGCCAACAGCGTGCTCGGTGGTGGTGCTGCGAACCCGGCCGCACCAGCAGCCGCCGCGAAGGCCTTGCTCGCCTCACGCACCAACGCGATGTTCTCGTTCTCGGTCTTGTTCTTCATGGGGGCTTCTCGCCACCTCGGTTTGAGCATGGGCGAAGCCATGAATCCGTATCCGGCCATCGGCGCTCTCACGGCGCTGATCCTCGCGCTGGAAGCCAACGCGCTCTTCGGCAAGCTGGGACCCATCGCGACAGTGAAAGGCGTGATCCACATGGGCGTCGTATTGATGGTGGTGATGTACGGTCTCTTGGAGGCTTTGGTCTAAAATGAAAAAGATCTTTCTCGGGGGCCTCTTGGCCCCCCTGCTTATCTCTTGCAGTGCTGAACAAAAAGTCGACTACAGGACCCGGACCACGAGTCCGGTACCAGCGCCGACGACCATTGAGGCGCGCGATGCGGCCCAGGCCAATGCTGGCGGAGTCAAAAAAGAAGCGGCGGTCTTCGTGGCTGAAGCGCCTCCGGAAGTCACTCCCGAATTGGTCGCGCACGGCAAACTGATCTACGAAGCAAATTGCATTTCGTGCCACAACAAAAACCCCAACGAGAAAGGCTCCATAGGCCCAGCTCAAGCGGGAACTCCGTGGGAAGTTGTGAAGGTTAAGGTCGTCACCGGCCGCTATCCTGAGGCCTTGCCGCCGGGTTACGTTCCTCAGCGGACAACCAAAGCGATGCGAGCGTTCCCAAAGCTCGAAGGCGAGCTGCCCGCCATTTGGGCGTACTTGAAAAGCTTTAGATAAATTTCTGCGAAATGGCCCTGTCCGTTCCGGACGGGGCCCTTACTTTAGAATCTGCGACGGATCGTAATGAACGGACCACTTCTGCTGAAGGGAATTCCGTTGTAGCCCGATTTTTCTTTTTTAAACGCATCTCCATAGAGCGTGATCTCAAAGGTCGTGCTCTTGGTTCCCAAGCGGTCCGCGTAGGTGATCACGAGATCACTGGGTGATGGGTTCTTATCCATGAAGAATTCTTTTGGCACCCAGAACACACCCCCGGCGAGACTCGCAAGACCTGGACCCACGCCGATGCGCTCGAGGACACTCGAAAAAATCCGTGCCAGAGCGCTATGGCACCAGCGGTTGGCGAGATCGCCATGTAGGTGCTGCGAGCTGCAGGCGTTCGTGCCCTGTGAGTCCCGCGAGGCGAGGAGAGCTTGCTGGGCGGTGAGGCCCAAGGGAAGCATCTCGGGCGTTGAGACCGGAGGCTCGGCTCCTTCCGGAAGAATGTAGATCAAATCTTCGTCGGCGGCCCAGAAGCGACGATCTACGATGCGTTCAACGTCGTCGGCCAACTGGGGCCCGTAGACAGGCTGCGAGCAATGGGTCTCCGTCTCCACTCTTGGCACATTAGCAATACTAAAATCGGGGTCCATCTCAATCATGGAGGGTTGGGCGAAGACCTGCCCGGAGAAAACTGTGAGCAAAATTAAAAACCAAAACTTCTTCATTCTACGACCTCTCATGTGCCGATCACGAAAATGTTAACATGAGTTCGAAGCCCGATGGAATCTTTGCCTAAATTGTGAGGGAGTCGAAGGTAAGGGGTTGATATCTCTGGCTTCCGAAGCCTGGCGTAAGTTTTACCCGTCTTCGCCCTTCTGGCAAACTCTGGCGTATCTCATGCCGATGGCATCATGGATGCTTCCAGGAAAGAGTGAAACTCACGTTTGAGAAATGGGCCCGCTAACGTTGGCGCCATCTTTCAAAAGTTGCCGCCACGTCTTTTGCTAGCTCCTCACGGAAGTAGGCATCATCGATCCGAAGATGGTTCAAAGCTGAGCTCATGGTGTCTCCGCGTTTAAGGTATTCTTGAACCGTCACCTTCACGACCTGAGTGAGGTCGTCATCGATCACGTCTGTCTGGGGCGATGGAGGGATAAAATTCTTTAGGCTCTTTTCAAACTTCGACAGCAACACACTTCGTGGCAAACTCTCCCCTTCGTAGACCTTAAGAGTAAACCTTTCGATGTCGAGGTTTGTCATCGAACTCAGCGCTGGGTGAAACATCTGCAGAAACCGAATGGTTTCATGAATGAGAATGATTTGCTGGGTGGTTGCGGTCATGTTGTTCCAGGTCGACTCAACGAACACCGTGCCTCCGTTGCGAAACGTGACGATCGCTGGCCGGGGAGATCCGAAGCTATCGGCGCACTCCCCGGCCGCATAGAAAGAACCTGCGTAGAAGCCTTCCACCGGTGGGCCCCTAAAAACAAAAACGTCCCGGTACACATTGAGCGCGTCGAGCAAGGCGTCACCAAGAAGCTTATGGCCCTCGCGAACGCGCCTGTACTTTTCCCGAAGCGTGAGAAAAACTTGCTGGTCTCGCAGCAGCGAAACACGATCTCCCCTCGACGTAAGATCGAGTCGAGAGACGTACTCCTCGGCCCTCAAACCAGGATACAAAAGCTCTTCGAAACTCACCGTTATTCTTTCATGTCTCAACCAACAGCTATTGCCGCCGTTTCCATCCTGCCCACCGGCGAAGACAGGTCCAAGAGTCGCGAGCCAAAGAGCCATGAACAACTTCATGCGTGGGTATCCTTCGTGAGCGGAAAAAGAGAAATCGTCAGCTGGTACACATCCGAAAATTGCCCCGTCTTCTGAGCAAAATTTCCGAATTCCTGCCGTAATGCTTTTAGCCGTTCTTTGAACTCCGGAAGTCGTTCACGGTCAACGGCCAGCGTCAGCGACGCATGTTCGCGCACGTCGAAGGGCAGCTCCTCCAAAGCGACGACACTTTTTTCCAGAAAGGTTTTTTGTAGCTTCTTTCTCGCCGTGCTCGTCTCTTTTGTGTTGGTCCAGTTATTGTTCGGACTCTGCAGCACGTAGCGACCAGGAGCTCCGCTCAAGAAGCCGAATTGAACAAGTCGCTCGAGAGCAAGATCGACAGTCGGAGCATCAAGTCCTAGACGCTGCATGATCTCTTGTGGCGTTTGTGTGAAAGCGGGCAACTTAAATAGTTCGAGGATCGCCCAGTAGTGCCACGACCCGAGCAGGTCGATCACGTCCGATTCTAAGAGCCGAGGTGAGCCCAAGCGCTGCTCGATCAGCGACGTGACCGCCCGTTCCTCAGAGCTCTCCGTGGCCAACAGTTTAAGGCAGCGCTGACGTGTCTTCTCAGTGAATGAGCGCTCGCCTTTCATGACTTTTACGAGCGTAGATTGATCTACTTTGAGGAAGAGAGCGTAGGCCCTTAGGGAATATTTTTTATTGCGTGTTTTTCGGTCTGAGAATTTTTTTTTAAGGAACTCAGTGAAAGGATCGTGGTTTTGCAAAAAAATAATCCTTAGCGAAGAATCTTGTAACAATTGCACTCCATTAGGACTTCAAAATCAAACTTTTAGAAGAACAAACTGAGGGTTTCTATGAACCCTCACTCTAGAAACATTCCCGTCGCGTTTGCTAAAGACAAAGAAGCGATGCGTAGAGTGCAGTTCCTGACGATTCGTGTGCTCTCCACGCCGATCTCTTCACCTCACGTAGAGGTGGGCCTTGTAGAACCGGTTACCACTTACACCTGAGCTACCGTAACTATTACAAACGTTGTTACCGTCGTCAAAAACAATTTTCCCTGAGCTTACATTGCCTCCGGGAGAGATCACTCCAATTCCAACCCCACTGTCCCATTCAAAAAAGGGGCCTGTGAGAGCATCATTGGCAAAAATTCCAAACCTAACTCCATTGAAGTTATTGCCCAAATTAGTTCCAGAGGCAGCAGACCCCCCTTGTAAATCCCACGATGAATGCCTTGGAATTGAGGTATGCCAGTTAAGACAGGACGTAATACTCGTTGTTTTGATGTTTTGGGTTGTCGCTTTCTGTCTGGCCGTTCCCGCTGATAAACCGTCCAGTAAAATCGAGCCATTTGATTCGAAAAGCACAAGAAAGTCTGTTCCAGTGAGCTCATAATAAGTTCGGTAAAGAGAATTCCCTCCACCCCAAAGTGTAAAGTCAGAGGCATTCAAAGGTGTTACTCTGTTCCAGTTGCTACTAGAATATGCAAATGTAGAATCGTTCAGAACGGACTTGAGTGCCAGCGTCCAACCACCTCCACTTTCAGTCATGTTGCAATAGACGTCATACGGGGCGTTGGCCCCTGCCCCGTCAGCGTCAATTGTATACATCCCGTCGCCTGTAGCGCCTGAGTAGACAAACGGCGCAGTGGGGTTGCGATAAGCCTTACAAGAAGATGCAAAAGAGGAATCGCTCCAACTCTTACCAGCACCCGCAACGATGATGTTAATTTGATTCGTACTAGTCCAATTCGCCGCTGTGGCCGTTCCCACATTACCTAGCGCATCCGTCGCACGCACGAGCACCGAATACTGTGTATTCGTCGCGAGACTCAAACCCGTCACCGCGTTGCCCGTACTGTGCGTCGTCCAGTCTTGAATCTCCGCGCTGTCGGATGTTCTGATGATCCTCACAGCATGACTCGCAATCGCACTGCCCCCCACATCCGTTGCCGCCGTATAAGATA
>JAIXOY010000276.1 GCA_027486525.1 Pseudomonadota bacterium | reverse complement strand
TCATCGAATGGCGTGCGCTCACGGTTTATTTCCTAGACGTGATCGGTGAGCAGATTCAAACGACACTCGGGAAGTCGCCGGCGGAGTTTCCCCTCGCCAAAGTTTTGGAAGGGGGAACGTGGTGGGCCGGTCGTCGGATCGCCGCGGAGAAGCGCGAAGGCGGGGGGCCTCCCTTGAACATTCAAAGCGACGGAACAGTTTTTTAAACGAGGATTCTATGAAAAACGTCAATGTGATCGACCATCCGCTCTTGCGCCACAAGCTCGGCTACCTGCGGGATAAGAATACGCACTCGGCAGAATTCCGCGAACTCATGAAAGAGATCGGGCGGATCTTGGCCTACGAAGCCATGCGCGACTGGAAGGAAATGGAGACGGTAGGAATCGAGACGCCGATTGCGAAAGCCCAAGTCGAACGTCTTAAAAACCCGCCGGTGGCCGTCTCCGTCATGCGTGCCGGTAACGGGTTACTTGATGCTGTCTTGAGCATGATCCCCGTGGCCAGTGCCGGCTTCATCGGCATCTACCGCGATAAGTTCATTCACCAAACGGTGGAGTACTACTTCAAGATGCCGGCCGACGTGAAGGGCCGCCAGATTCTCTTGTGCGATCCTTTGATTGCCACCGCCGACACGATGGTGGCGGCCATCGATCGCCTCAAGAGCTACAACGTCGGTAAGATCCAGGTGCTCTCCGTTCTGGTCAGTCAGCACGCGCTTGAGCGCTTGGAGCACTTTCATCCGGACGTGATGATCACGACCCTGAACATTGAAAAAGACATGAACGAGTTGGGGTACTTGGTTCCAGGTTTAGGAGATGCGGGTGACCGACTCTATCAAACGAAGTAAGACTTTCATCTTGGGAGTGGCCGGTGGATCGGGGTCTGGGAAGACCTTCTTCGCTGATGCGCTTTGTAAGGCACTGGGTGACGAACTCAGCACGATCGTTTACCAAGATAACTTCTACATCGACCAATCTGCGAAGTTTGATCATGACGGTGGCTCCGTCAATTTTGATCACCCCGACAGTTTAGATTTTCCTCTTCTGGCCGAGCGTTTGAAAGAGCTCAAGGGTGGGCACGCCGCCGCCGTGCCGATCTATGATTTTGCCACCCACTCCCGTCGTCCCGATACGCTGCATGTGGCCCCTCGTCGCATCATCATCGTGGACGGCATATTGATTTTTCATCCGCCCTACGTCCGCGAGCTGTTTGATGACATGATCTTCTTTGATACCCCGGAAGACCTGCGTTACGAGCGGCGCCTCAAGCGGGACGTGGAAGAGCGTGGGCGGACTCCGGAAGGGGTGCGCGCGCAGTTCTTGCGACAAGTGAAGCCCATGCACGATCAGTTTGTGGAACCCTCGAAAACCTTCGCACGCACCGTGGTGTGCGATCAGGGCGACTACCAAGCGGCCCTGAAAGATTTTCTTAAAAAGTTTCGTGCGTGAAGAAAGAGTTCTGCCTTGAGCTCTGGCTCGGCACTCTCGGCTTCGGTGCCATGTTTCTTTTGCTGCTGGGGGGATGGCTCTCTCTTGTCGTGGGTGGTGGCTACATCCTCACGGCCGATGAACCTCTCTTTTTCAAGATCTTCTTCGGTGGCTTTGATGTCTTGTTGCTGATTCCGACCAGCTACGGAGTGTGGGGCACGCAAAATCTTCTACGGGCACGCCATGCCTACAGAAGAGACTTCGCCCCTCGCATCTCGGACAGCTTTGAGCGTGCGACCGTGAAAGCAGATGTGGCATTCTTCGGACACTGGCCGCAGGTCGGCGCTTACCGCGAATGTGTGCTGGAATTTTCTTCGGGCAAAGGCGCTGTGACAGCGACGCCAAAATTTGTCTCGAGCAGGGCCTATGATGCCATTGTGACAACACCAACTCCTGGTGCGGTCACGCGCGAAGGCCAAGTCTTCTGGCGTGATGGTTTTCCGTATCTGTTTAAGGATGAGACGTTTCGACTCTGGTTCATTCCTGCCGAGCTCGACGATAAACCAACTAAGGTTTTGTGAGTAGACACGCCTCTGCGGCAAAGTTATTCAAACACACAGCAAGACCCGCGATCTGTTGAGCGTAGCGCGCAGTGAACTGCACGGAAACCTCTCCGCCGTTCACTTCGCAGGGGTTGTTGTTGCCGCAGGCTCGACCATTTTTGTTGTAGCTATTGGCGATGGCCATCACCTCACGGGTTCCCGCGCGAAGGACAGGCGAACCTGATGTCCCGGTGCCTTGCCGACACTCTGGTGAAAGGCGAAGCGAATCAGTGAAAGGGAAACCGCCCTCGCGCGTATCCGTGATCGCGGCCACGCTGCAGGCGTGGGCGGAGTTTTTATGGGCAGAGAAGACTTCCACGGACTCATTCACAACCGGTGTGCTGCCTAAAAGAAAGGGTCTCACGCCCCGTTGGCCTAATTCGTGGTAGCTCACGGGCAATTCGTAAACTGCCATGTCGGTGCCGGTCATGGTGGCATACAGCAAGCGAGTGGTACGGAATTTGAGCTTCACGCCCTGATCATTGACGATGCTCACAGCGCGGCTTCCCGGGCGATCAGCGCGCGCCTCGCCAGGAGACAAGACGATGCCGCCCAGAAGCGTGGTGAGGCAATGACCGTTCGTCATCATCAATGCCGGGCGTTCTGGTGCCATATCGGCAGTGGCGAAAACAAAGCCCGAGCAATTAGAAAGGTCCACGGTGCCCTCAAAGCGAGAGTCGAGGGCCAGGGCCGGAAAGCTCAAAAGGCAAACAATCATCCATTTCATGAGCGTGAAGTAACATCCGGCGAGCTGTCTGGCCTTGGTCCAAGTAGTTATTTCATAGCGAAAGACTTTTTGATTTTCAGGGCCTTACTAAAACGCAATACACTGGTGCTATGAAATGGAATCTCCTCCCATTAATCGTTTTGCTCGCTTCTTGTGTCCCTTCGAAGGGAGACCTGGTCTATACCCTCGACGGCAAGCCCCGGGTCTCTCCTGTTCAGACCGAAGCCGTGAGCTTTGCAACCATCCAAACTGAAATCCTGACGAAGTGCACTGAGTGTCATAAATGGGCCAAGACGGAAGACGGAATCAAGAAATTCATCGTTCCGGGAAACCCCGAGGCCAGTGAACTCTTCCAGTCCGTGCGTTCGGGCGAGATGCCGGAAGATGCTCCACCGCTGACCACGAAAGAGCTCGAGTTGCTGCGCGGCTATATCAACTCTTTGGTGGCGGCCCCTTAGTAAATAGCTAGAATTCTCCTTCCTTGGAGGATTCATGCCGATCTTTATTTTCACGCTTTTTTTAGCTTTCTCTGTCAGTGCCCAAGAGGTCGTTGATCTCTGGCCCAAGGGTCAAGTGCCTTTGAGTACCCAACACGTCAAAGTGCTGTATGCGCAAGATGTGGTGAGCGCCGAAGAAGTCGGCAGTGCGCTTAAAGCAGGCCTCCTCAGTTTAGAAAATAATAAACTCAAAGATTGTGTGTGGGACACGCGGCGTCTCGCCCACTGTAAGATCGCCCAGCCGTTGGTGGCCGACACCACCTACGCCGTTGTGAGTGGGAAGTTCCGTGGCTCGTTTCGGACCATGGGCATTCACCTCGCTGATTACCGCGAGACATTGCAGGACGGAAAATTCCGGCTACAGTTCACGTTCTCGCAACCGGTGTCACCCCAGGGCCTGAAGGTGGCCGTTCGCTGTGGCAACAAGCCAGCACAGACGTTCCAAGGGGACATGAACAAGACGGGCCAGTTCAGTTTGCCGGTGGTCGCACCGGCCAATGAAGTATGTACTTTCACTTTTCCGGAAGGTGCTAAGACCGCGGCCGGAAAACAAGCCACCGTTTATGGCGAATGGTTCCTTCGTGCAGGAATGCCGAAGCCGTCAGAGGAAGATCTCTACTATCTCGCTTTGCGAGGACTGAGCTGCGGATCGCGCTCATTCTGGGATACCGCAGCCGCTCAAGCGCAAGGTATCACCATGCCCATCATCGAGTGCGTGCTGGGCGAGACACTGAATTTAAATTTGACCGAGCCGAAAGATAAAAAGCTCATGATCTCGGCCGGTGGACCACAGCCGACGTTTGATAAGTGGGGCAACGTCTCTCTCGTGATTCCACAGCAAGGCCCGGCATCGTTCACGATCATCGCACGTGACGAACGTAAGCCGCATCTTTCCAGTGGCTTCATCGTAAAACTTTTACCAGCAGAGCTCGTCAATAAGAGCTATGCAGAGCTGGCGGATGAAGGCAGTTACTTCGAAGCGACGAAACCCTATCTCACGCAGCTCAACCATCGCGCGGTTCCCTTGGTTGAAATGTCGGCGGTGTCACTGACTCGTCCGAAAGACATCATCGAGGCGATCCAAAAAGACATGTACGCCTACGAGCGCCGTAAGCCCCGCGAAGACATGCCGGAAGGCCGCAGCTTTCAACTCGCGTTAGAAGGGAGTGAAGGTTTTAAGAGTGGAATTGATCTCTCGAAAATTGACGAATTCGCTCCTGGCATTTGGTGGGTGCAATCCGAAGTTAAAGTTCCGGCGCTCTCGGATCCAGCGAGCGTGGCGCCAGGAACAAAGCTCGAACGTTCAAGCGCTGCCGTGTTGCAGTTCAGTGATCTGGGTATCCATATCAAGCGCGGCATGAAAGGCGGACTCGTGTGGGTCTTCCGTCTCTCTACTGGTCGTCCGGTGGAAGGCGCCGAGGTGCATATCAGCCGTGGCAAAGAAGCTGTTGAGCTCGGTAAAACCGGCCGCCTCGGGACCGTGCTTATTCCTGAAGATAAACAGATCGACGCCAATGGTGTCGTCATCGCGCAATTCAAAGACGAGCTGGTGGCGCTCCCGCTCACATACACCACGCAATCGGGCATCAGTAACTGGGACTACGGTCTGAGCATGGCCGATGAGAACGAT
>JAIXOY010000211.1 GCA_027486525.1 Pseudomonadota bacterium | reverse complement strand
GCCACCTGCGGCGAAATCATTCCGCTGAGGGCCCTCGAGTACATGTTCAATGCGTTCGAATGTGACGTGGCCTACATCGACTACGTCGTGCGCGGTTACACTCGTCTCGACAACGGTAAAAAAATCTACAACGACCACTACTTCAACTCGATCCAAGAGTTCATTCCAAAAGATGTGCTCGATCGCTACGTCTATCGGCAAGACATCAACATGGCCCACGATAACACCTGGCAGACCAAGCTCATGATCAAAGAGCTCGGGCCGGAGAATTATCTCCTCGACCCGAAGGATGTGAATCATCCAGACATCGACGCGAAGATGAGACTCCTTCGCCAAGAGATGCGCGAAGTTTTCCACTTAAACTAATTCCTTCAGGAAATTCTCATGAAGCTTTCTGCCCTGCTGCTCCTTCTCTCTGTGATGGTGGGCTGTTCAATTGCGCCCATGATGACCACCCGGAATGCGCGCTCACTGGGAGAGGGCAACAACAAGATGCAGGTTTCACCGGGCATGCCTGTCTTGGGTGTGAGCTATGAGCGTGGCGTAACCGAAAATTGGGATATGGGACTTGCAGCGGAGCTGCAGTTGGGTGCCGTCTATTCCGCGTTCACAAAGTACGCCTTCATTAACACGGAAGAAGGTTTTTCTCTCGCGCTCAGCGGTGGCGGCTTCTACGGCAGCAGCATTGCCGACGTCGACTCGCGCGGCTTCTACGCGGGCCCTGTCATGAGTTGGCGCAAAGACTGGTTCGAAGTCTTCTTGTTCCCGCGCTTTAACTACGTTCATTGGGAAGGCTTCGACATCGAGGCAGATGAATCTGAAACTGATGACCTTGCCTTCGACATCGAGCCCAGTGGGACATCTTACAATTTTCGCTATATGCAAATTGATCTTGGCTTTAACTTCTACACCAACCCGCGCTTCAACCTCGGCGTCGGAGCGAGCTACATCTATTTCCTCGACTCGAGTGATGTCGATGGCGACAACGGCTTCTGGCTTCCCGAGTTCATGATCGGGTGGACGTTTTAAGTTTATGGTCTTTCTCATTCTAATCATGTCCGCCCATGCAGCCACTCTTTCGCCTACGGGTGGAATCGGTTTCGAAGAAGCGCTCATGTCGAATGTTGGTCTTGCTCGGACGGGCTCTACCGGAGCGGTCAACACAAACCCAGCTTTACTAGGCTGGGTGCCGGAAGAAGAACATTTCACGAACACCAACACGATTCAATTTTACCGCTTTGAACGGCAGGGCAACGATCCTGCAGCAGAAGCGTCACCCTCAGTTTTGCCCCTCTATTCTGCGAGCACCGCTCGTACCGGGACCTGGGGATATGGATGGGCGATTTCTACCCAAGAACTAAAAGTTCGCTTCAGGTCTTTCGATGGCGAGTTTTCTACGAATGGGAATTCCGAGATCAACAACGTCAATGTCGCTGGAGCGGTTGCCAAGCGCTGGAGTGACACATCTCTGGGGCTGAGGCTTGCACTTGTGCGTTCAGCGGTTGATAGCGAGGCACAGTTTGTGGGTAACTCCGGAGGATTCGAATTCTTGGGGCACTCGCGTAACCGCGAGGAACTGTGGAGCGTTGATGCGCGTCTAGGCTGGGTGACGGACCTCTCATCGAACACGAATCTGGCGGCGGGAGTCGCAGGTCCGGTGGCGCTCCTTGCGGCCCGCGAAGATAGCTCGCAGAGCGTTTACAGTGAAACGAACAGTCAGACTGAAAGTTCCACTGCACGCACCAAGCCACAGGTTGTCCGCACGCACATACTGTCGACGGGCCTCGCGCACCAGTTTGAGAAGCTACGGACTTTCGTCGATCTGCATTGGTCGAGTCCCAAGGAGAAGACGGAGGACGAAGGGCGCACATTAGGTCTTTGGTCAGGAGCGATTGGGCTAGAAGTTCCTCGGGAGAAAACGACCTGGTACTCGGGTGTGAGTCTTGCGGAAGCTACGCGCATCTCCGGTGGTGACAACGATCCTGCCAGTTTTAATCTAGCCACCGGATTTAAGCGTCAGCACAAACATGCCGTAACCATTTACGGACTCTCTTGGCAACGAGATTTTGCCTCGGGCGAAGCACAAATCGTGTCTCTTCTTTTCGGAACGAAATTTGCCTACTGAGCTCGAGCAAGCAAGACGATGTTGCGCGGAGAGATCGTCGGATCGAAAACTTCGTGCACATCCACAGCGTAACCTTTCTCTTCCATCCAGATTGCACGATCAGTGATGATTGCAGCTTCTAGTGCGCGTCCCAGTACATCTCGAACCGTAGCGGCTGCGAGCATGTGCTTAATCATTGTTTGATTTTTTTTATCTTGAAAATACGCGTCGAGCTTCTCGTCACTCCATGCGGACTTTAGTTGCAGGCGCGTGAGTTGCTCGCGGGCGTAAATGGCAAAACTGCCATCATAAAGCTCCGGTGGACAATTCCCTAATGTGACTTGGCCTTTAATTCCAAATTCATCGTGTAGCAAGAAGTGAAGGGTGTAACGGAAGTATTTCATCTTATCTCGAAACTGCACGTCTCTAAGAGTCACCTTCCGGTGTGCGCCGGCAGCCAGTGTGAGTGCAAAAAGATTCCATGGCAGGGCATGAGTTTGTGCGCTTGAAGAGAGATTACAATCTGTGAGTTCGAGTTTGTGATAGCAGCAAGGCATGTTCACGACAGCGGCACGGGCGAGAGCACCGGCTTCCAAATGCGCTACTCCTAAACCGCCGCAGGTATGCAAACCGGTGGTGAGAGTACGCGGCCCCATGAGGGCGGCGAACTTTTTATCAGTGCGCTCTACACGGTGTTCTTGGAAATTTACCTTGTGAGGAGAGTCTTCCCATTTGTGCAGCTGCCAGCGTACGCCACTGCGTTGAAGCTCCGGATCCATATCAAGACTAGTGACTTTGAATCCGTAATGATGGGCGAGAGTTTGCGCGAGATGGCCTACGCCGCCGCCAATGTCGACGACGTCGCTCAGTTCTTGTGTTTGCATCAGCTCAGCCAACAGTGGGGCAAGTCGTTCGAGTTCATGCTGTTTTTTAGGAATGATTTTCACCCAGCTCACGGCCTTGACCGGCAGGCCCGTTTTGGAGAGGGCGGTAGGGAAGTGAGCAAGTTCGTTGAGGGTTTCATGAAACGCCGCAAGAGAAGGCTGGAGTGAACTCCAACCTCGCCCTTGGAGCAGCTCAAAGGTGAACTCGGCGGAAAGTTTCTGAGTAAGTTCCTCAACCCACGCAGGATTGTAGGCCGCTAACGACCGAGGATACTGCAGCATGATTTCGTTTCGCCAAATGTCCTGGTAGGGTAAGAGAAACTCTACCAGGGCTTCATAGCGGGCCCGATGTTCCATGTCTGAGGTATAGCATGATGAATCTCCCTCCTGAACTGCAAAATATGCAACGGGTCTCCGTCTTTGGCATGGGGAAGTCCGGCGTGGCGGCCGTGCGCTTGCTAAAAACGGTAGGGCTCGAGACTCACGCCATTAATGAAGGGGCCGTAGAGGTCTGGCGTGGGAAAGATGGGCTTGAGAGTGTGCTCGCGATTGAATGTATGCATACGCAAGACGACGCTCAGGAAGTGTTTGCTTCGAGTGGACTGATTGTGATCTCGCCGGGAATCCCGACCACGCATCCAGTTCTCGCCATGGCCAATGCCGCCGGCGTGCCCATCATTTCCGAGATCGAATTGGCGTATTGGTTTTGTCGACACGTGCCGGTTGTTGCCATCACGGGAACCAACGGCAAAACCACCACCACCACCATGGTCTTCGAGGCGCTGAAGCTGGCGGGGAAAAAAGCTTTCTGCGGTGGCAACATCGGCCTCCCTTATTGCGACATGGCCCAGAAGGTTTTGTCAGGAGAGCGTTTCGACTTCGCCGTGATCGAGGTGTCGAGTTTTCAGCTGGAAACCATCCGCGAATTTCACCCGCGCATTGGCCTGATGTTGAACCTCACGCCGAACCACTCGGAGCGGTACCAAGGCTTAGAAGACTACGGGCGTGCGAAGCTGCGCCTCTTGCTCAACATGCAAGCGGGCGATGACCTCATCGTCGGGGAAGAAGCGGGAGAGTGGGTGGAATGGAGCGCCTCGACGAAAGCCACGCGGCACATCTTTGCTAAGAAGAATCTTCCGGTGGATTTTCTTAGGCGCTTCGATTTCACGAAAGGCGTCTTGGTGGGCGGGCATAATCGTGCGAACTACTACTGCGCGTGGAAGACGCTATCGCTTCTTGAGATTGGTGGCTTGGATGCGCTCTTTCAAAAATTCATCGAAAGCTTTCCTGGTGTCGAACATCGCCTAGAATACGTCGGCACTTTCAGTGGCCTGAAAGTTTATAACGATGCCAAGAGTACTAATGGCGAAGCCACGCGCACGGCGCTGGCGGCTTTTGAAGGCAGTGAGGATCTTTACCTGGTGGTTGGAGGTAAGCTGCGTAATGAGACGGACAAGCTGTTACCAGACTTGCAGCCGTTTAAATCAAGAGTGAAGAAAATTTTTACCATCGGCATGACCACCGAGCGCCTGGTGAGGGAACTCTCTGGCGAGTTTAGTGTCGAAGCCGCTCATACGTTGGATCAATTGCTTGAGATGGCAAAACAACAGAAGCTCACCGGTAACTTGGTGTTCTCGCCGGCCCATCCGTCGTTTGATCAGTTTAAAAGTTATGTAGACCGGGGAACGCAGTTTAAGCAGAAGGTGAGAGCGGCACTGACTTAGTTTCGCGTGCGCTGGCCTTGCATATGAACAGCGTAGTCATGATCGATCGAATTTGAAGAGCTGATGCTCGCAGGTCCGCGAGAGGGAGCGGCCGTATCAGTCGTGGCCTCAAATGAAATTTTGGCGATGAAGAGAAACAAGATTGTGAGAATCACGCTGCCAAATTTGATGCCCATAAATGTCCGACTGCCTCAATTGGTTTTATTGTCCACTGATGGCTCTATCGGCATGTTTTCTAAGGACTTTAAGCCTTTTGCAAAAAAGAATGAATCCGAGCGTTTGACGCGGTTTTAGGTGAGGCGCTTCACGAGGGCCTGAACATCGGTCAGGTCCTGGTACATCCCAAACCCAAACCGTAAGCGGGCCCCACGCTGATCGATGTAGATCTGCTTTTTAAGCAGCTCTTCACGCATCTGAGTGGCCTGATTTACGTCTGAGGCCTCAAAGGTGAGGAAATGCCCATGATGATGGAGCGGCTGCGTGTAAAGCGGTCTGAGCGCTCTGAAAGGGTCTGACTGCAGGAACCCGTGTTGTAACGAGCGAACGTGTTGATGAATGGCCTCGATGGTAATACCGAGGCTAGCAAAAAGATCCCACACAGCATTGAAGCGGTACCAGCCGGAAGGGTCCATGGTGGCACCCCAAAACGCCATGCCATCATGGGAGTAACCGACGCCACCGCCCACCGGCGAAGAAAGTTGAGCGTACTCCGCAAACCAACCGGTGATCACGGGGCGCCAAGGTCCTTGCGGAACAACCATGAAGCCCACGCCTTCGCCGGCCTGGACATATTTGTAGCCGCCGCCGAGGTAAAACACGCGACCTTCCAGGCGCGAGAGATCGGTCGGGAGAGCAGCGAAGCCATGATAGCCGTCGATGATAAATATTGTCTGCGGGCCTGCTTTGTTCACCCATCGTTCGATGTCTTCAATTTTAAGAGCAAGGCCAGAGTTGAAAAAGACTTGGCTGACAAAAACCACATCTTGTCCCGCTAGCGAGGATTCGAATTTTTGAAGAAAACTCTCGCGCTGAGTGAGTAGTTCTAGGCCTTCGAGGCGCGTGACTTGCAAGTGAGAGTGGACTTCTTCCCAGCGACGCAACTGGCGGGCAAAAGAATGAAACTCGCTATCAGTGGTGAGAAGCTTCAGTTGCGGGCGAGTCAGCAGTTCGGAAAATAGGCGCACTAAGAGATCATGGGTATTGGGCGCGAGTGCGATCATGTCGGGACGTTTAAGATTCAGTATGCGCGCGATGTGTGATTGAACTTGGGGAACGATGGTCTTGAAAATATGCTCCCACTTGCGATCGTTGTATTCAGCGGCATCGTCCCACACTTTGAGCTGCGCTTCGCGAGTCACGTCCGGCCAGAAGTGGTGTGAGTGGGCGGCAAAGTGCAACTCTTCGGGACGAGCGGCTAAGAAGCGCGAATAGAGTGACTTATAGTCCTTCATAGGAAAAGCCCATTTCGTGTTGGAGGAAATCGGGAAGTACCGGAATCTCGGAGCGAGGAATCAAGAACGTCGAAAGGTTGAACAAGTCGGTGAACACGCGGTTTCTTTCGGTGGTGTTTTTTAAGTAGTCACTGCCGGCTGAACCGCCGGTGCCAATCTTCGTGCCGAGGATTCGTTGCACCATGATGGCATGACGCCAACGCCACGTGGTCATCTGCTGATCCATCTCGACGGTGAGGGTGAGAAGTTGCTTCGGCGCCTGCATGGCCGGCCAGTCGCGGTAGAGCTGAATAAAAATGGCGTTCAGCGTGGCCCGTTGAGACAGGCGAACCTTTCCTTGGGCGCGGGCTTCTTCCCAGCGACGCGCATCCAGCAGGGTCAAAAAAGTTTCGCGAGTGGTTTTGAGATTCGCGAGCTCCATATTCCGCACGCGTTCATCGAGGTTCGGGTTCCCTTCGATAGACATCGTGTCACGCGCGAGCATTTCTTGAACTTTCTGCGAGTACTGGGACCAGAAATCCCAGTCATTGAATTGCGCAAAAGGCATGCGTTCGAGCCACCCTTCCAGCAGGGTAAAGAGAGAGGGACGAGCTTCCGCATCGGCCAGCATCTGGCGGTGCTCCGGCTTGAGCCGTGACATGAAGAATTGCTTCTCTATTTCCATGCGATGAGCAGAGGTCACGCCGAGGGCCGTTTCAATCAAACGAAACTGCAAACTTTGAAAACCCGAGGCCGGAATAAGATCATCGCGGAAATCGAGGAAGTCCAGTGTCGTCATGGTTTCGATCACACGGATCTGATCGACGAGAATCTTTTGAATTTCTGTCACGCGCTGAAGCCGAGCGACGATGGTTGAAAATGAAGTCGAAGGGACGGGTTTTTCGGATAGGAGGTCGCGCACAGAATCGATCTCGTGCAGGATCTGCTTGAACCACAGCTCGTAGGTCTGATGGATGACGATGAAGAGCATCTCATCAT
>JAIXOY010000135.1 GCA_027486525.1 Pseudomonadota bacterium | reverse complement strand
CCCGCTCGAGCTCCTCGAGCTTTCGCGCGTCTTGGGGATCTATGATCACCTCGGCACGAAGGTCGAGCAGTGCAACGGCGGACTCAAGAGTAAGGTTGCCATGGTGCGCGCACTCCTGGCGAAACCCGATGCACTCCTGGCCGACGAGCCGACGGCGGCGCTTGATCGCGACGCGAGCTTCCGCCTCTTCGAACTCCTCAATCACTACAACCAACGCAAAGGACTCACCATCGTGTGGGCCACTCACAATCGCGAGATGGTGAAGCAGTTCCCAGGTAAAGTCGCGCATCTCGATGCAGGCCGCCTGATGTACGCGGGGCAAGCATGTTTTATCTAAAAGAGTTTTTCGCCACACTGTGGGACTTGAAAGGTCGCGGGGCTTTCTTTTTGCTCGCGTCTCTCACCCTTGCGGTCGTCTGTGCATTTCGCCCAACCGTTGATGCCGGCCTGACCGCGCTCGCTCCGGACGCGTGGGCGCGTCCGTACTTCACGGCGCTGTTTGATAGCACCGTCGCGCAAACAGACGTGATGGAAGAAATCCGTAACCGTCCGGAAGTGGCCGAAGTCCAAACGCTCAATCCAGCTGAGACTGGTGGCGTGCTGGGACGCTTGATCGCGCAGATGGGTGCGGACTACACCACGAAGAGTTCGGATGTGGCAGCCTTCGGTGTGCGCGTGATTCTGAAAAATGCGAAGATGATGACAGAGGGCCAAGCACTTTTGAGTGGTCTTGAGCAAAGTTACGGCGCCGAACATATCACCACGTCGGGAGTACGCTCGCCAAAAGTGGGGGGCCTCTTTCAAACTCATCCACTGTTTCGTTACCTCGCGCGTTTCGGCTACGCCGGAGCTTTAGTGCCAGCCGCGTTTATTTGGGCGCTGGCTTTTGCTCTGTGCTTTCCCCACTTCAGTCGTCGCGCTTGGATCGTTGAGCGCTACCAGCGCCGCACACTCGTAAGAGCTAAAACAACTGCGACAGGATTGGCCGCCCTGGCCCTGGTCGCTGTTTTGAGTTCCATCGTCTTGCAGGGTCCAGATGTTATCGGGCTTGCTCTTTGTGTCGCCTGCTTTTCTATTCCATGGGCCGCGACCATGGGCGAGGTCAAATGGCGCTCCCAGAACTAAACAAATGGCGAGATTCGGTGTCGACTCCGTCGAAATCCCCTGCGACGTACTATTCGTACGCCTCGGGTCTTTCTCGTCGTCTCCTTGAATCTCATCCATTTTTTGTAGTTCTGTTCTTTCTCATTTTCCTAGGCATCTCAATCGCGAACGCAGCGACGCCAGGCCAAGTGGCCCAGAGCCGTGGCGCCATCATGCAGTTGGGCGCACGCTTGAATGCTCTCGAGAAAACGCTCGGTCAGCATAACGACAAGTACATCTCGGCCGTGGAGAAAATCCGCTTGCTCGAAACCGACGTCACCACCTATCAGCAGCGTCTCGCGAACGTGCGCACGGATGCCCTCAAGCGTGAGCAAGAGATGGCCGCGATTCTTCGCTCTCATGCACTCTCGATGGTTGAGGACGAAGTTGTTCCTGATGCCGCCTACCACGCCCTGACCATTGAGAATCGCTCAAAGGCTCAGGCGGCCCTCCAAGAAACCCAGGCCCTCGAGAAGATTGTGGCAGAGTTTCAAGAACGCCTAGGCGTGCTTCGTCGGGATGAGCAAGAGTTGCTCAAGCTGAGTGCTGATCTCGACACTAAGAAAAAGCAAATGACCGAGATCTACCTGGCGAAACTCGATGAGCGTCAGCGGCTCGAGACCGATCTGCAAAAGCAAAAGATCTCCACACGAATTAAAACAGTGCGAAAAGAAGAGTCACTTGGTCTGAATATTCCTGCGGAGCTTAAGTTCGCTTCTCCTCTGGAGAGTTGGGCCGAAGTGGTTCCCTCGGAGAAGGGCGTTACTTACAAATTTGGCAAGCTGCAGCCTATTCACGCACCTCGCGCAGGCCGCGTGATCTACAACGGCGAGCTCGCTACCTACGGCAAAGTCCTCATGATCGACCACGGCGATGATATCCGCACTGTTATGCTTGGACGCTTCACTTCAGGCCTCGAGAAGAATGCCCAAGTGAAAGCCGGTGACTCTTTAGGTCACACTGATTCTTCTGCCGACTCACTCTACTTCGAGGTTCGCAAAAAGAACGTCGCACAAAAGACAATTCACTGGATGGACCAAGGGGCTACGAGTAAAATCTGAGGACACCGCATTGGGAGTTCCTCATGTCACTTCGTCTCGTCATTCTCGCTCTTCTTCTCACCACTTCGCTTCAGGCCGCTGAAGAAAAAGCTAAGCCGGCCACTGCCGCCCATCGTTCGCGCTTTGAGCAGCTCGAACTCTTCAACAAGGTCCTCTACCTTGTCGAGAACCAATACTACCGCCCGGTGGATACTGAAAAACTGATCGAAGGTGCGCTTAAGGGCATGATGGACACGCTGGATCCCCACACCTCGTTCTTGAACAAAGACTATTTCCAGAAAATGCAGAACGATACGGCCGGTGAATTCGGCGGCCTTGGCCTTGAAGTCACTCAACGTGATGGCACCATCGTGGTCATCACGCCGATTGAAGACAGCCCCGCTTTCCGCGCCGGCATTCGTCCGCGCGATCGTATCGTCGAGATCAACAGTGAATCAATCGTAGGCTTAAGCCTCGACCAGGCCATCGAGCGCATGCGCGGAAAAAATGGCGAAAGCATTTCTCTCGGCATAGCTCGCGAAGGGCAAGACGGCGTGAAGCAGTTCAAGCTGAAGCGGGAAATTATCAAAGTGAATCCAGTGAAAGCGGAGATGGTTCAAGGCAACGTCGCCTACATTCGCCTCACCCAGTTTCAAAAACGTGCCGCTCAGGCCGTGGAAGAATCGCTTGCGAAGCTTAAGAAAGAAGCTGGGAAAGAAGGTCTGGCCGGTATCGTTCTGGATCTGCGCTCGAACCCAGGTGGCCTACTAGATCAGGCGGTGGACGTCTCATCGATTTTCCTCAAGGAAGGCATCGTGGTTTCTACCGAGGCCCGTGATCCACAGAACAAAGATATTCGTTACGTGAAGAAGCAGGGCTTCAAAGACCTGGATACTCCGTTGGCCGTGTTGATCAACGGATCATCGGCCTCAGCCTCTGAAATCGTGGCGGGTGCCATTCAAGACCACCAGCGCGGTCCAGTTGTCGGTCAGCAGTCCTTCGGTAAGGGTTCCGTTCAGACTGTGGCGCAACTCGATGGTGGCACCGGTGTCAAACTTACCATTGCTCAGTACCTCACGCCGAAGGGCAGGAGAATCCAAGGCGTCGGCATTGCTCCAGATATCACCATCGAAGACCTTGATCCCCAAGCCTATGAGCGTGCCAAGCGCATTGATCGCAACGTTCGTGAGCGCGACCTGCGCAATCACTTAGCCGCCACGGTAGAAACACCTGAAGAGAAGAAGGCCCGCGAAGAGATGGAGCGCTTGGATCGTGTGAAGCGCAACGAGATCAATG
>JAIXOY010000161.1 GCA_027486525.1 Pseudomonadota bacterium | reverse complement strand
GATCGCAGCCGTTGTATTACCAACAGAGTCGAGCTCATCTGTTATGTCGCGAACTTCTTTCCCGAGGCCAGACATCTCCGAGATACCGCCGGCGTTGTCAGAGATCGGGCCGTAAGCATCAACAGTCATAACAACCGCTGTACCGCCGAGCATACCCACCGCTGAGAGCGCGATGCCGTAAAGGCCGAGGTATTTATTCGCCAGGTAAGCCACGATGCACACGATGAAGATCGGAAGCGCTGTTGATTCCATGCCGACCGCGAGACCGCGGATCAAGTTAGTACCAGCGCCGGTCTTCGCCGCTTCAGCAATGCGCATAACGGGAGTTGATGAGGTGTAGTAATCGGTCACGAGACCGATCAAAGCACCACCGATCGCACCGAACGTCATGATCGCTGTCACGGACTGGGTGATGCCCAGTGAATTCATGATCACGTAAGAAGCAATCGCGAGCAAGATAGGTGGAACGATCAAAGCGCCACGCAAGACTGTTGCCGCTGGGAAATTCTTCATCGCGCGTGCGATGAAGATACAAACGATCGAAACGATCAAACCCACCGCCGTCAGAATCAACGGCAAGCCGATCGCGACAGTCTTGTTCATTTGGTAATCAGCAGCTGCCATCAAGGTCGGAAGCTCTGTTGAAGTGATGGCAATCGCCATCGCGGCCACAACCGCCGCCACCATTGACTCGTAGATGTCCGCGCCCATGCCGGCAACGTCACCGACGTTATCACCGACGTTATCCGCGATAACACCTGGGTTACGTGGATCATCTTCAGGAATGTTCTCGATCACTTTACCAGCGATGTCTGAACCTACGTCTGCAGCCTTAGTATAAATACCGCCGCCGATACGTGCGAAGAGAGCGATTGAAGAAGCGCCTACGGCGAATGAGTGAAGCACTGTGCTCAAAAGCTCAGAGTTCACGTAGACGAGGTAGATGCCACCCATGCCGATGGTGCCCAAAGCAGCCACTGACAAACCCATGACAGCGCCGCCATCAAGAGCTGTAAGCAACGCATTTGGTTTTGAACCTTCGCGCGCAGCTTGCACTGTTTTCAAGTTGGCCCAGGTCGCGGCACGCATGCCGATGTAGCCCGCAAGAAGAGAGAGGAAAGCGCCGAGGATGAATGAACCGGCAGCGATTGGGCCGAGGCCGTAAACAATCACGCCCGCCACGACCACGCAGTAAACAGCGAGGGCCTTGTATTGACGCCAGAGGAACGCCATGGAACCTTCACGGATGTAGCCCGCGATTCGGTTCATGGTTTCATTGCCGGAAGGCAATCTCATGATCCGCATGTAGAAGAACGCTGCGAGTGCGAGACCGAAAACGCCGAAAAAGATCGGAGTTTTGACCCACATAAACCAAGCATCAGACATTGTGTGCTCCCATAAATCAAAATGGTGTATTGTTGTGCTACGGTTTTACCGAACAGGCCTTTTATCGGCAACGCAAATCATCAATAAAACACTGTTTTGCGCGGAGCGCACTTGCCTCTCTTGGCCCGTTGTTCTATTTAGGCTGCATGCAACCTGCTGATCGCCGCCTCCCCTTATTGAACGAGATGCAACGCCTGACCGATGAGGGCAAGCACTGCGCCGCTTGTCCGGGCCACTGCTGCACGGCCGTGGCGAATTCCATGCAGACCACGCCGCTCGAAACTCAGGACGTGTTGAACTATCTTCGTGAGACGGGCCGCTGGAATGAAGACTTGAAAACTGCGTTGCGCGCGAGTGTGACGAAGTTTCGCCTCGATCAAATTCCGGGCAACGGAAAGCGCTCCTATCTTCGGCGCACTTATGACTGCCCTTTCTTTGCCGGACAATCTCTCGGCTGCACGATTCCTCGCGAAGTGAAGCCCTATGGCTGCTTGGGCTTTAACCCAACAGCCCCTCTTGAAAGTGAGGGCAAGAGCTGCGGCTCCGATCAAAATCTCTTGGCGCAGCGTGAAGAGAGCTGGACCGGGGAAGCTGAGGCGAATGAGGAACTACGTAAAAAGTATAGGTTATGGTGGGTAAAACTGCCCCTGCCCCTCGCTTTGTTAGAAGCTGATCAAGCGGGGTTCTAAACTCTTGCGTTCGAGCGTTCTCCAGCGCTATGTTGGAGCCACTTAACGAGGAGACTCCTATGAAATTTTTTGCAATCGCAATTCTGATCTCACTGCCCGTATTTGCCAAGACGGTGGACGTAGAATGCGTCATGAGAGAACAGGCCTACCGTAACCAGTTCTCGATTTCGTTCAGCTTCGACGACGAAGCCACGACGTTCGAAGACCAATCCTTCGACTTCAAGGTTCGCAAGAACACCGGCCGCGACGCAGAGACGACCGATCTGAACCTCGTGCGCAGCGGAACAATCAAGGTGTTCCCCGGCGGCGACCTCACACGGAACCCGTACACCATCCTCACATCGATCGATAAAGACGCCGACGTTCCCTACATGAACCTCGTTGTGGATTTCCCACAGAACTATACGTCGACTCTGAGATTTAAAGATGGCTGGACGTTCGCCGGCACTTGCAAAACAAAGTAGCTTTTTAAAAGCCTCCTTCGGGAGGCTTTTTTATTTCTGCCGCAGATCGATCACGCGCTTCATCTTCCCCGTCCGCGGATTCTTCTCCAGCTCACTGTGATTCACGATTTCCACCACGGGCAAATGAATGTTGCCACGCTCGGCTTCCTCTTTGAGCATCGGACGCGCCTT
>JAIXOY010000007.1 GCA_027486525.1 Pseudomonadota bacterium | reverse complement strand
GAAGATCGCGTGGAGGTCGTTCACCGCATTGAAATTGAACGGGTTCGAGAGCGCGACGGTGATGGTGTAGTCGGTTTCGAGAATCGGCAGCACCTCGTGGTGCTTGGCATAGTTGATCGAGAGGTCTTTCACGATGTTGGGATCGATGTCGTCGATCTTCAACTCGGTGATGTAGGGGATGTCGATCTGGTGGCAGATCACTTTGATGATGTCGTGCGGGTGGATGTAATTCTTGCGAAGAAGAATTTCTCCTAAGAGTCCGCCTTCGGCACGCTGAAGCTCCAGCGCTTCCTCGAGCTGCTGGCGCGTGAGCGACGTGTGCTTGACCAGCAGCTCGCCGATCTTCTCTTTTTGATTCTCAACCTTCTCTAGTAACTCTTCCGATAGTCCCATGGGACCTCACTCAACACTTTTTTGGATGGACTGGTAATCAGGCACATCGAGCTCTTCAACTTCTGGGGCCACCTCGAGAGTGCGATCGTTGAGGTTGCGGTAGTGGGCCGCATCCTCTTCATCATAGAGCGGGGCTTTCTGTTGGTTCTCGACCTTGGCCTTGAGCTGCTTCATTTTCTTCGCAGCTGGGTCACGGTCGTCTCCTTCAAAGATTCCCTTCATGCCTTCTTCGCGTTTTGCCATCACATCGAGTGTGTTGGATGACGCTGTCTTCGAGTAAGGGGCGAGGATCCGCGGAGTCATGAAGAAGAGAAGATTGATCTTCTCGAGGCTGCGGGACTTCGATTTAAACAACCAGCCCAAAACAGGGATGTCGCCCAAGAGTGGGACTTTCGAGAAGGTGACCGTTTCTTTGTCGCGCAAGAGGCCGCCCATGGCGATGGTATCGCGGTCTCTGACCATGACTTCGGTGACAGCTGAACGAATCGTGGTCGGAACACCGTTGCCGGCCTGGGCCACGCTGGCGTCGACCGCTTTGAAGTCATCGATGCGCTGATTGATCTTGAGTTTCACGAAGCGCGTCACTTTGTTGATCTGTGGAGTGATCTTCAGTGAGAGCTTGGCTTCTTGTGGCGTGAAGTTGAAGTTCTGTGTGCCACCCTGGCCAACGGTCGAGTTACGAACCGGCACCGTTTCACCCACTTCAAAGGTCGCCTCCGTATTATCCAACGCTAGAATTTGGGGGGTGGCGAGGACGTTGGTTGAGCTGTGGCTTGCGACCGCTCTGATCAACGCGTTTACGCTGTTTACCTTAAGCGTCTCCGTGCCGATCTTCACTTCGCGTGTGCCACCCGCACCGATACCAGCGAAAAATCCGCCGATGCTAGTGGGGTTCCCTGTGGTGAGAAGAGTGGTGAGGTCCGAGCCGTTAAGACCGGCACGCTGAGCTGCGCCCTGGCCATAAGCGCCCACGAAATTCACGCCGAAAGCTTTGTCTTTGCTGACGTTGGCTTCAAGGATCATGCCTTCCACATAAACCTGGTCTCGCGGGATATCCAAGCGACCGATCACGTCTTTCAGTGTGAGCCAATCCGTTGGAGAGGCGGTCACCACGAGAGCGTTGTTGTTTTTGTCGGAAGTGATCTTCACTTCGGCAGAGAAGATGGCGTTATCCGCGACGCCGCCTGAGGAAGAGAAGCGCGGTTGAGCAGCTCCGCCGGCAGCACCTTGTGTGACGTTACCGGTCACGATGCTAGAAAGAGTCTTGGCGAGCTCTTCCGAGTCCCCGTAGTTCAGGTAGTACACGTGCACGCGGCCTGAGCCGCTCGACACGAGCTTCACATCAAGCTTTAAGATCAAGTCGCGGAGCTGTTTCGCGCCCTCAGCGTTTGCCATGGCAATGATGCTGTTGGTACGTGGCTCAGCAATGATACGGCTGATGGAAGCGGTTGAAGTTGTTTCTGCTCCCGCACCCGCGAAACGTTGCGTGGCTGCGCCGCCTGGACGGGCGCCGGCCGCTCCGCTGCCACCTTTAAGAATAGAGTCGAGGAGTTTTGAAATTTCCTGAGCCGAAGAGTTCTTCACGCGAACGATTTGAAGAGTTTCTTCGTGGCCGGGAACGTCGAGGAACTTCACCATCTTGACCAAGCGGTTGATGTTGGTGCCAGTATCCGCCATGATCACGGTGTTGGTTTGTTTGATGTCGATGATGCGGCCGTAGCGACTCATGAACGGGCGGAAGTTACGTGCAATCTCCGCAGCACTCACGCTCTTCAGGGCGATCACGCGCATGACGTAGTTTTCAGTGTCTGGCGTGTAGTTACCGGTATAGATTTTGGTCGGTGTGTAGCGGATATCGCGCGCGTTGATGACTTTGAAAAATGCACCCGACTTCACGAGAGTGTAGCCCGCCATGTTCAATGCGGTGAGGTAGGCTTTCCACGCATCGCCCACCGTGATCGGTGTCGGCGCAATGATGCTGACTTTCCCTTTAACGTCTTTATCCAGGATCAAGTTGATCCCGGTGAGCTTCTGCATGTGCTTCGTGAGGTCCATGATGTCGGTTTCAGGAAAGTCGAAGCTCTCCACAATCTCTGGCCCGAAAGCGGTTTCGGGATTGAGGTTCACGTACTTCGCTTTGGCGCGGGCTTCCGGCTTCATGGCCCCCGAAGACACGCGACTCCCGAAGGTGTTCACATTGGCTTCGTCTTCATTGTCAGATTCTTCATCATCCCCCAAGGGAACGGCGTCGACTTCGTCACCGTCGGTCCCATTCACAATCGCCGCGTCTTCCGGCGTCATCATGTCGGTTTCGACTTGGTTCGCGAGATCCATCGGTTTTTGTGGACTGGCGCTTGATGGCTGCGGAGTGCTGGCATCGACCGGTGCATCGGTAGGAGCCGCGTTTTCCGTTGGAGCGGAGAAACGAGAACGGGAGCGGTATTTATTAAACTGCGCTTGCGCATCGACGGCCAGCAAGAGTGCGAGCAGCGTGGCCGGAGCAACAAAGAAGGGGCGAAGTAATTGCATGTTCCTATTCCTTGGAAGCGCTATTATTTTTTCATCTGGTAATCCATTTGCGTGTCTTCGCCATCCCGGCGCACACCCAACTGGAGCTGGTCTACGTTTTTAATTTTGCCAAACAGGGCCATGACTTCGTTGAGGTCCGAGATCGGCTTGCCGTTGATCGAAGTGATGATGTCGTCGTTTTGGATGCCAAGGAAAGAGAAGATCCCACCTGGATCAATCTCGGTGATCTTGAAGGCGAGCGTGCCATCTGGCTGCTGGATTTTGATCGCCTTCGCTTGGGTAAGTACGAGCGAGATGTCTTTGAGTTTCTCGTCGAGCAGGTCCTTGGCGATGACGTACTTGTTGCCCTGGTTCTCGATGCCTTTCATCTTCTGCTGCTGCTTAAAGGCAGTGGCCTGAGTTGGAGACATGATGCTGATCTGCTGGCGCTCGTCGCGCATCTTTTCATTGGTCACTGACTCGCACGCGCCGGTTTGCAGATTCTTAATGATCATTTCGAGACGCGCAATCCGTGCGATCTTGGCCATGCCTTCCAGCGTATCTCCCTCACGAACTTCCTTGAGGTCCCGGCCCGAGCGCAATTGCACCGCAGCTATACTCTTCACGCTGTCTTGCAGAACGATGGTGTTAAGAAGCTTGATCGGGAGAGAGGTGCGCGTGTCGGAGTCTTCGCACTTCGTGTCGGCGATTTGCTTCGGTCCCTGGCCCGCACGAGTGCGGAAGGGATCGGACGCCTTGACCTGGTTGAGATCGTAGACATTGAAGTCTTCTTGCATCTCTGACGGTGACGATGAGACCGTCGGCGCAAACGTCGGACGGCCACGCAACACGAGGGCCGAGATTTTGCCGAGCGAGTAGGTGCAAACCAAGAGGAACGCCGCGAGGAAAACGCGGTGATGTCCCGTGAGAGAATCGCGCGAGAGAAGTTTGTCGGCGAGTGCGCCCCAGTCTACCTTTTGTAACTTCTGACCCATTTCCGAGCGGGACATGCTCCGACTTAAAACGAGGCGAGCCTTGGCCCAGGCAGAACCAAAAGCCGTTTTGATTTTGTGGGAGTAAGGACTGAAGCGATTGAGCTTCGAAAGTTTCAAATTCGGCGCAGAAACATCCGGCGAAGAAAGTCGCTCGTCAGAGATTTCAATCTCATCAGCACTATCCGGATACACCACATCAGGGCGTGGCGTTTTGCGGAACTTGGCGCGAAGTTTACCGAGGAAGTCTTTGAATTTATTTAACATCAATTTATTGTCACCTATTTTCAACAAGGGGCGCAAGGGAATATGGTCGCCCGCACAATTCAGACAAAACGAGTCGGAAACCCGCAAAAAAATCTCTCCCGCTAGGGTAGTCGCTGCTCTTCGCTGCGTTCTATAATGAGACGATTTTCTCACTGTAAAAAGGACTGCTCCATGGCCAACGACACTCACAAAGAGATTCCCTCCATCGTGAAGGGCATGTTTTTTGGTGAAATCCACGAAGAGGACGTCTTTCCGTTCCCTCATTTCACGGATCCGCAGATGGAGATGGCCAAGGAAATGATCAGCGCAGTTGAGCGCTTCGCTCAGGAAAACATCAAGTCAGAAAAGTTCGATCGCGAAGGTAAAATTCCCCAAGAAGTTTTAGATGGTCTCGCTGCGCTAGGTCTTTGTGGTTTAGGGGTCAGTGAAGAGCACGGCGGACTTGGGCTTGATTACGCCCTTTACGCTCGTGTGTTTTCAGAGATCGCTGGGATCGATGGCGCGATCGCCACCACTTTGGGTGCGCACCAGTCCATCGGCTACAAAGCGCTGGTGAACGAGGGCAACGAAGAACAAAAGAAAAAATGGTTGCCCCGTCTGGCCAGCGGCGAAGTGTTCGCGGCGTTTTGTTTGACCGAGCCGGGCTCTGGTTCCGACGCCTACTCGATCAAGACCAAGGCCGTGAAAAATGCCGATGGCACGTACACCATCACGGGGCAAAAGCTTTGGATCACCAATGCTGGTCTCGCCGGTTTTTACAGTGTCTTTGCCAAGACAGAGCACGAGGAAAACGGCAAAAAATCAGAAAAGATCAGCTGCTTCATCGTCGAAAAAGACATGCCGGGCGTTTCCTTCGGCGAGAAGGAAGACAAGATGGGCATCCGGGGCTCGGAAACGCGCGCCGTGTACTTTGACAACGTCGTTGTTCCCGCCGGCAACATGTTGGGAGAACCGGGCAAGGGCTTTAAGATCGCCATGAACGTCTTGAACTCGGGCCGCCTCTCGCTCGGCTCGGGCTCCGTCGGCGGCATGAAGTACATCCTGAAAGTTGCCGTCGCCCAGGCTAAAACGCGCAAGCAGTTCGGCGACTACATCATCAATTTCGGATTGATCCAAGAGAAGATCACCTCCATGGCCTGCGCGATCTACGCGGCGGAGTCGGTGGTGTACATGTCGACGGGCAAGATGAACCAAGGCATGGGTGACTACTCCATGGAGTCGGCCGTCTGCAAAGTCTACTGCTCGGAAAAACTGTGGGACACCGTCGACAAGGCGATGCAAGTGGCGGCCGGCAACGGCTACATGCGCGAGTATCCGTACGAACGCTTCATGCGGGACGCGCGGATCAATTTGATCTTCGAAGGTACCAACGAAATCTTGCGCATCTTCCTGGCCCTCTCTGGCATCAAAGGACCCTCTGATCAGCTGAAAGAACTCGGCAAAGCGGCCGATGTCTCTAAAGTTCTACAAGACCCGATTAAGTCC
The DNA here is from genome assembly GCA_027486525.1 of Pseudomonadota bacterium. GTDB lineage: Bacteria > Bdellovibrionota > Bacteriovoracia > Bacteriovoracales > Bacteriovoracaceae > UBA6144. The sequence continues at coordinate 2,993 of JAIXOY010000007.1, read as the reverse complement.
GTAGGGGTGTTCGCGGATTTCGCTCGCAAACGCGTCGGCAAGATGATCGGCACGAAGACACTCACAAAAGTTCACCCGGATCTCGCCGGCCACGCGGAGAATTTCAGCCGCATGCTGAATGACTTCTCGATCGCCGTTGAAAACACGATTTTCAAGATGGGCAAAGAGATCATCGGTAACGAGTTGGCGCAAATGCGGATCGCCAACATGTGCATGGAACTCTATGGAATGCTGAGCGTTCTCTCGCGCACGACCGCGATCCTGGGGATGTCGGGTGTTTCAGAGTCGGACAAGAAATACGTCCTGACCATGACAGAGATTATCTGCCGAGACTCGCGCCAGAAATTCACGCAGAACCACAAGCGCTTAGGCGAGACTTACGACAGTTTGACTCCGCTAGTATCGCAGGCCGTGGCCGAGAGAGATGGGTACGGACTTGACATCACTCATTTCTAAAGTCCTGCTCCTCTTTTTGATGGCGTGCTCGAGCTCGCAAGTTCTTCTCCCTTCCGAGGCGGAGGTCGAGGAGAGCTTGAGCGCGCTGAGCAAGGAAGCAATTAAGCCAGTGAGCTACGGCCCGACTCTTGCCGTCACTGAGAATGCCTTCGTTGACCGCACCGCAGACTATGGTCTGCAGGATGTGGAAGGTGTGACGTTTGCGTTGGTCGATCTCAATCGTGATCTCCACGCCGACCTCGTGGTGTTGCCGAGCTTCTTCTCTCAGCCCCGCTTTTTTTTCTTCGATGCCAAGGAAAGGAAATTCAAAGAAGTGGACTACAGTCCGTTCCCGGAAGTCTTGCAGGCAAGTTACCTGGTCTTCGCCGACTTCAATAACGACGGCGTCACCGACGTCGCGGTCGGTGTGCTAAACCAGCGTGGAGAGTTCAGTAAGGTCCCGGTGTCGATGTGGCTTGGGCGCTGGGATGAGGCATCCAAGTTACGCTTCAACCGCGATGAAAATTTCCTCAAACTTCCTGCGGAGCCCTCGAGCTCGCTGGTGGCCATCGATGCCAATCTCGACGGACGACTTGACCTCTTCATCGGCAATTGGTTTCAAGACCTGAAACAAGGCCTCGTTCCTACCGCCGATCGTCTCTTGCTCAATCTTCCTGAAGGCTGGGTCGACCAGACAGATTGGCTGACAGGTGAAGCGACCAAGTCGGCTTCGGATCTCTATCCTCCATTAGCGAAGCCGACCTATGGCGCTTCAAGTTGTGACATGGACCAAGACGGCTGGCCTGATATTCTGACGGCATCATCAGGTGGCCACTACAACAAGCTTTGGATGAACCGTTCGCGCAACGAAACTCGCCGTTTTGAAGATGTGGGTCGCGAGTCGGGCTATGCCGCTGACCCCAATGGTATTCTGGTTCCGACTGGTGGTGGTCGCACGTTCAGTGCCGTGTGCGCCGACTATAATGATGACGGAATCATGGATGTCTTTTTGGGTGAGTTGACGCACGGCTGGGATAATCTCTCAGTTGATCGTTCAAGTGTGCTGACGGGTAGTAAGCTCACCTATCCGCCGTCATTCTTGCGAACGGAGTACATGTCTGATTCTGTGGCCGATAACTGGAACCAAGGTGACAAGCGCGCGCAGTGGGCCGACATGAACCTCGATGGCATGGTGGACTTGGTGGTTGATAATTCGGGATTTCCTCCGCTGTCGCGTTTGGTGCTTTTCGCGCAAGATGAAACTCGTGCGTTCGTGAACGTCGGGCACCAGTGGGGTGTCGATGTGGTCAACCCCACCGGAACTGTCGTGGCCGATTTCAATGGCGACGGAAAGCTCGACCTCCTCACGGGACAATCCAACATTCGCAAAGCTGCGATAAAAAACCGCATCTATCTCCTCGAGAATAATCTCCAACTCACCGACCGTCGCTCCATGGTGTTTCACCTCGAAGGTGAGGGGGCGAACAAGCAGGGCCTCGGTGCCATGGTGATGTTGTATGTTGAACGGGAAGGGAAGCGCTCGGTGCAGCGACGCTGGAACGAATTAAGCCAAGGCGGAATTCCATCACAGACAGCACCTGGAGTTCATTTCGGAGTGGATGCGATCACGAAGGTGTACGGGGTGAAAGTGCGCTGGCCGGTGAAGCATCAGCGATCGGTCATGCGTGGGAAAACGCTGGAGCGGCTTTACTCGATCAAAGACGATGGAAAAACGCCACATCAGGTGTTCACGTTGTGTGAAGATGGCAAGATTCAGCCCGGTCGCTTCAGCTGCAAATGATTAGTTCAGAGCTTTCTTTTTGATGAGGTCAACCAGCCCCTTCAGTGGCTCTGGCAGAACTTGGAAGTTCAGCGTGCTGATAAAGACGCCTGCTTTGGGAAGACCCTTCAAATCGTAAGTCTTTACGTTGTCACCCGGCTTGAGCAAGTGATCCGGAATGATGGCGATGCCCACGCCTTTCTTCACCAGGCTGACCACCGCTGTGATCGAGTTCACGGCAATGATCTGGCGCGAGTGTTTCTTGTAGAGGTGCATGAGATTGTCGTTCTCGTTGTACATGACCCAGGGATACTCAGACGCATCTTTGGGGTTAATCTCGGCCTTCGAGATCAACACCATCTTCTCATCAAACAACCGCAACGAACTGACGAGTTCGTTTTGAATGTTCTCGGTGGAGAACACGAGGTCGTAGTTGCCGTTGAGAAGTTTCTCTTTGAGCTTTTCCATGGCCTGGACTTCAACCACGATCGAGAGATTCTTGTTTTTGCAGTAATCCGTGATGACGTCGTTGAACCAGTTTTCGAGGAGTCCGTGCAGGATCCCCACGCGCAAGGTGCGGTTGACCTGGCCCAGGAAAACGTTGGCGATGTCTTTCTCGAATTTCTCCAGCAGACCCAAGAGCGATTGGCCCTTCTCTGTGAGAATAACTTTTTTGGAAGAACGGATGATGAGCTGTTGGCCCACACCTTCCTCAAGAAGTTTGATCTGACGACTAACAGCACTTTGCGCGATGTTAAGTTCATCCGCTGCGCGAGAG
>JAIXOY010000086.1 GCA_027486525.1 Pseudomonadota bacterium | reverse complement strand
CGGATTCGTAATGGTGAGGTCTTCGGTGAAAGAGAGCAATTTGAGTTTGCTCTTATTAAAGACGTACCCCAAGCGTTGGCCGTGTGCGCCGCCGCAAGTAGAGAGGCGGACACCGTAAGCTGGGAACTTGCTCGCGATGAATTTTTCAAACTCTGGAGCGTTGTTGATCTCGTTGACCCCGAGGAGGTCAAACTTGATGTCGTTCATGATGTTTTGTAGAGCGGGTTTATCAGTATGGGTCCGGGCGCGTTCATCGTAGTCAAAGTTGCGGATATTATAGGTTCCTACGTTGAGGCCTGCAAAAGCCGTAGCAGAGAACAAAACCATCAAACCAAAAAACAGCTTCATGACCGCACCTTTGTTGACCCTCTTCCATGTCAGGGTCTGGTTAAGTTAAGTTAAAGTTTCAAGATTCATTAGAATCCCTAATGTGTTGTGGGCGCAATTTAACCTTCGCGGTGGCCTAATTGGCAAGGAAAAGACGACCGAACCTATTGTTAAAATTAAGTTAGGTAACTCTTTCAAAACCTCTTGCAAGTGAATGCAGAGTGTCAGGAAGAGTAAGTTTTTTTAGTTTTGACTTAGTCAGTCGTTCCTCGGTAAGTATGGCGCATTCAAGACCAGTGGAGGTCGAGAATTAATGGGGGAAATTCACATGATCAAGCGCTTAGCAATTCTGGTACTCGCTGTCGGCACGGTTAACGCACAAGCATCACAAGAGGATCTCAATAAGTATCTCACCATCACGTCTGTAGAGACGACGGTAGAGACGACCACTGAGAAAGGGGTGTTCACGTCGGTGATGGAGCAAGAAGTTGCAGAAGGCATCCAGCTCGCTGATCTCCAGGGTCTTCCAAACACAGATGGCTCGTTCGACAAAGCGACCGTCGGCGAAGTCATCCAGGTCGCCAACGACATCATCGCTCTCGGCGAACGCATCTACGAAATCATCAAGAAGGGTAAGCCGGTTCTGAACATGGAGTATGCTCCGATTTCTGTTCTTCCAAAAGACGGCGCTGGCCGCGCGGTCGACGTCATGGACACAGATGGCTGGTCTATGCCGGTTGCTCGTAAAGTGAAGATGGTCTACAAGAACGGCTTCGGCGCCTCAGTCGTCACTTTCGACTACACCGTCGTTTACTCTCACTCAGGTTCACAAGAAGGCCGTGGTGCCTACATCACTGCATTGCAAGTCGTTCCTGCCAACGTCACCGTCGGCTGGGGCTTCTCGTTGAACGTGAACATGAAGCTCGTGGGTTTGCAGAACCACGGCTCACGCGCGAACCCTGTCGCTGGTGCAGTCATCGGTGTTAACTACCGTGTTGAATCAGTGCTCAAGACCATCGAAACGACCGACACCTACCACGTCACTGGTCGCGGCGGTTTTTCTCAGCTCTAAGATTTAAAAGTTTTCGCTCTAAGAGTTTATCTCGGACAAGGCCACCTACGGGTGGCCTTGTTTTTGATCTGAAATCACTTTATCTGCGTTGTCATCTGCGTCTTTCAGTCGTCGACGTACATCTATGTACGCCTCTTCCTTCAATCCTAGATTCCTAGCAGCTAAAGCGATTTGAGATCAAAGAGGGAAGTGGTTTAAAGGTAGTCTATCTCAACCTGCTCGCCGTCCGCCGTCCAGTCTCCCACGCGCGTCTGACAACTCAAGATGTCGCCATTCACCTTACACCGCTGACAGACACCATCACCGGCGCAGCTTGAGGCGATAGGCAGACCCTGGCGCATCAAGAAGAACATCAAAACTTCGTTCGGATCTTTGATGGGAAAGTCGCCCACGATTTTCTGCGAGGCCTTTCCGAAAACACGCACACTCAAGGGGCGCAAAACAGCGCTCCAGGATTGCGGTCGTCGATGTAGAAGCGGCCGCCTTCGTTGGCAAAATTCGCCCAGGACCAGATGTTACCAATCGCGGCAGCATTGTAGATCGGCACGTTGAGTTTGAGCAGTTCTTGCACCTGTTCATCACGGCCACGGGCACTCTCAATCACCAGGCGCAACGGATCAGACAGGAACATGTGACGAGCGTGGCGCAAGAGGCGCAGGATGTCGGCAGGCTTTTCTGCGCGAGCTAAACCGTAGCGGAAGAGATGGTAGACATGCTGGCCAGGATCTCTGCTTTGATTGGCGGCGACCCAGACCTCATTGTCCTTGCTCTGGATCATGCAAAAGGCGCTGGAGCGCACCTTCGCACTCCCGGCGATCACCGGTTCACCGAAGAGCGAGCGTGGTTCCGGTGTCTTTTGCGCCACCACCGCCAAGAGCGAGTCATCGCCGAGAGTCAGTCCAAAGAGATGGCCCGAGTTCTCTTCCTTATCAATCAAGAAGATCGAATTATCATAGAGTGAAAAATCGTAATTACAGCGCACGTCCAGCGTAGGCGTGCGGCGATAACTGAAGAGCGCCTCATTCATCGTGCTAGGTTTACGCTGACTTTGCCATTGAGACACAAGTTTACTAAAGCGTACCCGTGAAAGGCGTTCACTTTCTCTGAGCAGTTCGTCGCCACGGAAAAAGTGCCGGCGCAGGTCTTCCTGGCCTGCGATGGCTTCACTCATCTCTCGTAATCGGTTTTCGAGAGTTTTTCCTGCGACTAAGTCGGCTTTGAATTTCTCATCGAGCAAAGCGGCGTACCAGCCCAGCGAGCGCTTGCGGGGGTGATTTTTTAACAGGTAGCTCAGGCCCTCAAAAAACGGGAAAGAACCTTGCTCACTTTCGAGTGCGGCAAAGTCCCTATACTGTGTGCTCTTCTTCTCTCTTAGAAAAAACTGGAAGCGCGCGGTGGGAGAGGCGAGATCAGGGCGAATGTTCACTTGGAGGAGCGACCAGAGCACGGCCTTCTCCCGGAAATCCAAGCGCTGATTTTCTACGTTGCGCAGGAAATCAGTAAAAGCATACTGCGCCGTCGGATTCGAGCCGACGAGTTGAGGAGTGCGCGTGGCCGGACGAGGGCAGTAGGTGTTCTCCTCGATGATCGGCGGCCCTTGCCGCGGAACCTGTGACTCCACATCGAGCCGCTTGAGCACGGCCGTGCAGGAACACAAGACAAGAAGAACGAGGAGGCTACTCTTCATTATCAATGAATTCCAAGTTCGGGTCGTTGTGGCGCTCGGTGAGACCAAATTTTTCGTGCAGGTCGAGGCCTGCCCCTTTGGCGGTCTTCTTGGTGCTGCCGATCAGAAAGATCACGTACAGACCGCCCTCGTCCCCGCCCACGCTTTGAATCTTCCAGTCGATGACATCGTGACCGGTGCTGAGGATTCCGTGCATGATTTTGTCGAATTCCCGTTCGCGGAAGCCGGTTCTCCGCCTAGGAGGGGCGGGTATATAGTAGGTAAACGTCTTCACGTCCAAATACTGGGACGGTTTGGTCGGTTTAGCCGAAACAGACTTTTTCACTAGCACGCTCCCGCATTTTCCACGGTTTGATGATGTCTTTCTCTGACATTCTAACCGAACATTTCAGAGGTCGGCGAGAAAAAGGCCAGAGCTAAACAACCCCTCTTTGGAAAAGATTGCCCAGCGAGATTTTTCTTTGAACCTCCGCGTTCATAGGTATAATTATCATATGGAACAGCAGGATGTTGTTTCGATAGGCAGGATGCCGAAAAGAGGGAGCCATGCAGGGGCTCCCTTTTTTTTTGCCCTCACGTATACATCCCCAACATTCCTTCATTAGAATTGGCCTCATGGATAAGACCACTGAGTTCCTGCAAATCGCGCAACAGTTTCGCTTAGGGCATCTCACGACTGAAGCCCCTCATCACTTAACAAGAGAGATGTCACATCTCGCCGTCAATGATTTGGCGACTGCACTCCATGTGTTGCATCAAGTCGACATTCTCGCTTTGCGTGCGCTTGAGCGCGCACTGCCGGCCCTGTGGGAGCTCCACCAAAAAATTGCCGAGACATTTAAGCGCGGCAACGATGTTTTGCTGGTGGGCTGCGGTGCGACCGGACGTCTGAGTCTGGTGATTGAAACCCTTAGTCTCCAAGAAAAACGCTACTCCGGACGCGTGCGCGCTTTCATGGCGGGCGGCGATTACGCGCTCGTTAAATCAGTGGAAAGTTTTGAAGACCGCACACACTATGGTGCGCGCCAATTGCATGATCTTGGTTTTAAAGATGGCGATCTCTTGCTCGCCATCACGGAAGGCGGGGAGACTCCCTTTGTGATCGGGGCGTGCAACGAAGCTGCTCGCATCGGTAAGGAAGCTCCGTGGTTCTTGTACTGCAATCCCGACATGACGCTGGAAGGTCTAGATCGTTGCCGTGAAGTGTTGACCAATCCCCATATTAAAAAACTTAATCTGACCTGCGGGCCTATGGCGCTCACCGGCAGTACACGCATGCAGGCCTCCACGGTGCAGATGGCCGCAGCTGGTTTGGCCATTTTGCACGACTGGCCAAGCAAACAGGCTTTGGGCGAATTTGTTTCCCGTTGGCGCGAGAGCTATTCGCAGATGGACTTCGCGGGTTTGATTCCATTTATTGAAGCCGAAGCCGCTACTCATGCGGCCAAAGGGACAACGACTTATTCTTCTGACGCCGCCTTGGCGGTATCAATTTTAACAGACACCACCGAGCGTTCGCCGACCTTCTCGCAGCCTGCGTTTGAAAACATTCAAGAGTCGGGTGCTCCGTCTCCGATTTATCTCGCTGTCCAGGGAGCGAAAACCTCACAACAGGCGTGGGGAAATTTACTCGGCCGTGCGCCGCGCTGCTTGGAGTGGGAAGAGTTGAACGGTCGTATTGATATGAACGTGCTCGCTGGCTTTGATATTTCTGAAGCGGCGATCAAGCGTCGTGGTGGTGATCTCGTAGAGTTCAAACTTGGAACTGGGCGAGTGAGTTGGCAGCGCGCGGGCCTCTCTTGGTCACAGCCCTTGCTCGACGCAACGGCGCTGACCACTCATCTGCAGTTAAAGATGGCGCTCAACATGCTTTCCACGCTGATGATGGGGCGACGTGGGTTTTACCTGGATAATGTCATGACGTGGGTGCGGCCTTCGAATAATAAACTCATCGATCGCGCGAGCCGTTACGTCCAACTGCTCGCCGGGCGCCGTGGCACCCAGCTGACTTACGAGCAAACCGTGAGATTGGTGATCGAAGAAATGGACAAGGAGCTGGAAGGGCCGGTGGTCCTGCGCGTGTTGGCAGGACTGGGAATCAAACTCTAGGTCTTCGGGCCGTCTTTTTTGTCAGCATCAGCGCCTTCTTTCATGCCTTTCTTAAAGTTGTTGATGGCTTCGCCAATGGAGCTCCCGAGTTTTGGCAAACGTGAGCCACCGAAAAACACCAAGACAACCAAGAGAACAACAAGCAATTCGCCCATACCTAAACCGAACATAAGACGTCCTTTGTTACTGCTATTTTATCCGTACACGCGAGACAGGGGAAGGGTGTACTTCCCAGGGGCATATTCCGCCATACGCTTAAGCTTCAGATCAGCGTAGGCTTTTTGTCCATTGCTGCTTGCGGCGTAGGGGTAGATCGCGATGCCCCCGCGTGGTGTGAATTCGCCGATGACTTCAAGGTAGCGCGGCTTCATCAGTTTCGTGAGGTCGTTGCACATCTTCGCCACGCAATCTTCGTGGAAATCACCGTGGTTCCTGAAGCTGAACATGTAGAGCTTGAGCGACTTGCTTTCGACCATCAGCTTGTCAGCGATGTAGTTGATGTAGATGCGGGCAAAATCCGGCTGGCCGGTTTTTGGGCAAAGGCTGGTGAACTCGGTGCAAACAAAAGTCGTCCAATTGTCCACGGCGGGGTGCTTGTTCTCAAAGGACTCCAGAACCTCCGGGGCGTAGGTTGTCGGGTAGTCGGTATGGGTTTGGCCCAAGAGGGTCACGCCCTTGAGCTCTTTCTCTGTGCGCGCAGCAGCTTTTTTCTTCATAAGAAGTCCCTGTTCAATGGCTGTTATCTGGCCGGATATAGAGGCTTTATGGCAGAAATAAGGGAAAGTTACAACCCAAGGTGCCCATGATCCCTAAGACAAAAGTCATTCTCGGCCAGCTCGGATCGCCTAAGTCCCCCAGCACTCGTGATGTGAGGGCCTTTTTACGTGAGTTTTTGGGTGATCCCCGGGTGGTCGATGTCCCGCGCTGGCTTTGGGCCATCATTTTGAACCTGTTTATTTTGCCTTTTCGCCCGAAGCGTTCGGCGAAGCTCTATTCTCGCATCTGGGATGGAGACGGCTTTCCTTTAGTTAAAATCACCAAAAAAGTGGCCGATGGTTTGCGGCCACACATGGCGCCCAACATCGAACTGAATCATTGCTTCTTGCTCGCCAGTCCGCGCCCGAACGAAATTCTTGATGCCTGGGAAAAAGAAGACGTCGTCACGCGCGCGCAAAATGTTCTCGTGTTGCCGCAGTTTCCGCAATACGCCGAAGCCACCACCGCCTCCGTGGTAGATGGTCTGGGCAAAGAATTTTCCGGCCGGGTGAATATCCCCAGTTTTACCGTGGTGGATAGCTACCATCGCGCGAAGTGTTTCATCGATCACTCCGTTCGCAAGATCCAAGAATCCCTGCAGAACAACACGCCGGATGTGCTGGTGATTTCCTTTCACGGCATTCCGCTGCGTCGTGTGCTGGATAAGCACGATTTGTATTTCCGTCACTGCATGGAGACCTTCAAGCTGATTCAAAGAGGTCTTGGGCCGCAACAGTTTCCGATGCAGATGACTTTTCAATCGCGCTTCGGTTCAGAGATTTGGCTCGGGCCTTACACGGACGAGACCACCGAGAAGCTTGTCAAGAGTGGCAAGAAACATGTCGCCGTTTATTGCCCAAGCTTCGTGGTGGACTGCCTTGAGACCACCGATGAGATCGGCCATGAGTTGCGCGAGATGGTGGAGGAACACGGCGGGAAACTCACGTCGATTCCTTGCTTGAACGACGACGCGGTTTGGATCAAAGACTACGCGCACTTTATTAATACGACCGTGAATGGGAATGTGCAGGAGCGCACAGCGCTCTACCACGACATCGATATCGAGAAGGATCTTATGACTGCCATGGCCGATCTTAAAACCCAGCGGCCTGAACCCATGAAACCCGAGGCCAAGCGCACGCTGAAAATCATGTTCCTCACCATGTTCCTCGATCTTGTGGGGTTCTCGATCATCTTCCCGATGTTCCCGGCCCTGGCGAAACATTATCTTTCGGTCGACGCGGATAACGTTTTCTTGCGCGGGATTTTTAGTCTGGTGGGAGACATCCAAGCGCTGGGTGGTGAGCAAGCTCTGGCGAGCAACACCGGCAGTATCGTTTTGTTCGGCGGAATTCTTGGCGCGCTCTATTCTTTATTGCAGTTCATCGCCGCACCGATGTGGGGCGCGATTTCAGATAAGGTTGGCCGCAAACCTGTCTTGATCATTTCAATCTTTGGTCTCTTTATCAGCTACGGCCTTTGGTTCTTCGCTGGCTCATTCACACTCTTGATCGCTGGACGGGCGCTAGGCGGTTTGATGAGCGGTAACCTTTCGATTGCCTCAGCAGTTGTCGCTGACATCACCGACCAGAAGAATCGCTCACGGGGCATGGCGGTCATCGGTATCGCGTTTGCCTTAGGATTCATCATCGGCCCTGCGATGGGAGGCATCAGCGCACAGTTCAATCTGCTCGCGAATAATCCGGCGCTCGCTGCTTACGGCATCAATCCGTTCTCACTTCCAGCGTTGATCGCCGGTGTGTTGTGTCTGATTAACCTAGTGTCCGTGATATTCATTTTTCCGGAAACCTTACCGAAGGAAAAACGCGGCCAGGGCACGGGCCTTCACCGCACGGCCAATCCCTTCAAACTTTTCCAAGGGCTGCCATTTCCGAACGTGAACCGCACGAACTTGGCGTACTTCTTTTTCATCGCGGCCTTCGCGGGCATGGAGTTCACGCTGACGTTCCTTGCCGTCGAGCGCTTCGCTTTCACGCCGATGGATAATGCCAAGATGTTCGTCTTCATCGGTTTCTTCATCGGCATGGTTCAGGGTGGCTACGTTCGTCGGAAGGCGAATACCGTTGGGGAAGTGAAGATGGCGCTGCAAGGTTTGGGCTGCATCATCCCGGGTCTCTTGTTGATTGGCTGGGCGCCGATGGTGTGG
>JAIXOY010000046.1 GCA_027486525.1 Pseudomonadota bacterium | reverse complement strand
CCGAAAAGTCCGAATATCTTAGTCAGTCACTATTGAAAGAAGGAACACGGATGGAAACCCCTAAAGGCTATATTCCAAACCCCATCGTCATTGAACAAACTGCACGCGGCGAACGCCAGTATGACATCTACTCACGTTTGTTGCTCGATCGCATCGTGTTCTTGGGAACCGATGTGAACGACACAGTGGCGAACCTGCTGGTCGCCCAATTTCTTTTCCTCGAGCAGAGTGATTCAGAAGCGCCGATTCACTTCTACATCAACTCACCCGGCGGCTCTGTTTATGCGGGCCTTGGCATCTACGATATCATGCAACACGTGGCCTGCCCGGTTTACACCTACTGCGTAGGCATGGCGGCTTCCATGGGATCCATCCTCTTGCAAGCAGGCGAGCCGGGTCACCGCTACTCTATGCCGCATTCACGCATCATGATTCACCAACCGTTGGGCGGCGCTCGCGGCCAAGCTTCGGACATTGAGATTCAAGCAAAAGAAGTTTTGGATCTTAAGCGTCAGCTCTATGAAATCTACGTGAAGCACACCGGCAAGAAGTACGACGTTGTGGAGAAGGCCTGTGATCGCGATAACTACTTGAGCCCAATGCAGGCTAAAGAATTTGGTTTGATCGATAACATCATCGATCCCAAGGGCAAGACACCGAAGAAAGCGTAAGTCACTTAACACGTATCTTTAGAGCGAAGGATAGACATGACCACGAAGGATAAATTGGGCGGCGGTAACTACGGAGCTCTCAACTGTAACTTCTGCGGCAAGACGCAAAAAGAAGTGAAGAAGTTGATTGCGGGACCGGGTGTTTACATCTGCGACGAGTGCATTGAACTTTGTAACGACATCATCTACGAAGACTCGATCAAGACCGTGGCAAAGACGGCCGTTGATAATGTCCCGAAGCCCCACGAGATCAAAATCCACTTGGATAACTATGTGATCGGCCAAGACCGCGCGAAGAAGATTATCTCAGTTGCGGTTCACAACCACTACAAGCGTATTTCTCACCGTCCGTCGGGTCGCGATGGGGATGAGGTCGAATTGGCGAAATCGAACATCTTGCTCGCGGGCCCCACCGGTTCTGGTAAGACCTTGATCGCGCAATCACTTGCCAAGTATCTAAACGTTCCCTTCGCTATCGCGGATGCCACGACCTTGACCGAAGCAGGCTACGTCGGTGAAGACGTTGAAAACATCATTCTCGCGCTCTTGCAAAACTGCGACTTCGACGTTGAGCGCGCTCAGCGCGGTATCGTCTACGTTGACGAAATCGATAAGATCGCTCGTAAGTCTGAAAACCCATCCATCACTCGCGACGTGAGTGGTGAAGGCGTTCAGCAAGCGCTCTTGAAGTTGATGGAAGGCTCGGTCTCAAACGTTCCACCGAAAGGCGGCCGTAAGCATCCGCAGCAGGAATACATTCAAGTCGACACGAAAAACATCTTGTTCATCGTGGCGGGCGCCTTCGTGGGTCTGGATAAGATCATCGAACAGCGTATGACCAAGAACAAGGCGGTGGGTCTCACAAAGAAAGAGAACACCGAGAAGAAAACCAACGTTGAAAGTCTTGGCGGCATTGAGCCAGGGGATTTGATTCGTTTTGGTTTGATTCCAGAATTCATTGGCCGTTTGCCCGTGAACGCCATGCTGGAAGAGCTCGATGAATCGGCGTTGATGCAGATTTTGACAGCGCCGAAAAACGCCATCACGAAGCAGTACCAAAAACTCTTTGAGTTCGACGGCATCGAGCTTGAGTTCCAAGAAGACGCTCTCCGCGAAATCGCGAAGACCGCTCTTGCTCGCAAAACCGGTGCTCGTGGTCTGCGCGCCATCATCGAGCAAGTGATGCTCGATGTGATGTACGACCTTCCAAGCAACGAGAAGATCGCGAAGTGCATTGTGACTCGCGAGATGATCACCGGCGAAGGCAAGCCGCAGTTGATCGAGGGCGAACGCAAGAAACGAGCTGAGAGCAAATCGCCGGTCAAGACGGCGAAGAAAATCGAAAACGCTTCCTAAATTGAAAAACCCGCCGAAAGGCGGGTTTTTTGTTTCTACTTTATCTTCTTACGATAATGGCCTTTGAGAACAACGAGCTGATTAGGCTTAAGGCCTATGACGTAGCTACGGAGAACAAAGAAGCGGTAGATAATCTCTGCTGAGATTCTGCGGGCCTTGGGAGAGTTGATATAAAGCAGCAAGAGCGCCAATCCGAACTCGGTGATGTCGACTTTGCGATAAGTTCTTTGCCGTTCTCTGGGGCCACTTAAGTAACTGTTATCAATAAGGTTATTACATAACTCAAATTTGAGTTCTGTAGCGAGATCTTTTTGGCAGCGTTCGACGGCTCGCAGGATGTTGCTATGAGATATCCCAAATTTTTTAGATAACAGCAGCGTATCCGTCACTGGTCCAAAGGGCGTATCGCGAATCCATACATCGCCCATGAGATGTTCATCGACGAGTTCTTTGAGGCGGGGTGGTTTGGTTTCGAAAGGTATGTCGATCTTCATGCAAGCTCCTTGTTGGGCACAAGGAACTACGAATTTGAGAAAGGCGACCAGCTTGAACAGCTTAGGTCGCCTTATAATTCAAAACTAAAACTAGATATCGTAGGTGATCGGTTCTGGGTAAACGTACCAGCAGGCCGGGCGAAGACCTAACACTTCTTCCTTCGGACAGGTCCCGATCGTCGGATCCACCAAATCTGTCTCAACCAAATAGTCGGATGAACAGCGAGCACCGTTGAGGAAGGTATCCACACGGCACTGGCCCACCGGATGCTGAATGTAGGTGGCCGTGGTGCGCTCTGTGGAGGGCGTTGCAATGGAGACGGCCGGCTCATCGAAGTTCACCGAAAACATCACTCCGGCAACAGCTGAGCGGACACAGAGAGCGAACTGAGCTGGATCGGCCCAGGCCGGCTCACATGCTGCCTTCGCGTGGCCAAGTTCTGCGCTCATGAATGCATCGGCGACCACTGTGGTCTCAAATTCAGTGAGCCAGGCCTGGTTGTCAGTGTTCTGCAGCACGCGACGCATACACTTCAAAGATGAATAGTAGTCGGACTGGCCTTCGCCGGCCGCCCATTCATAAGGTGGATAGTAGAAGTGGGTGCCGGCAAGGTGATGGCCAATTTCGTGGCAGGCGAGCAAGTAGGCAAAGTCGATGGTCGAGTACTTCACCTGCGTGCGATTGAACGTGCCGCCGTAAAGGTCGATGGACCACTTACTGCCTTCGCGGCTAGGATGAGCGTTCTTGTAGTTGTTGCTGAAGTCGCGCTTGATGCTGAATTCTACGCCGGCCGGACGTAGGTAGTCGGCGTAGGTGCTCTCGACGAGATCAAGGGCCGCGTTGATCGCCACGACGTCAAAGTCGGGCTCCATCTGCTTCATCGATTGCATGTACGGAAAGCGCTGAGCAAAGAGCGAGTCAGAGGTCGGTGGACAGGCGAGAGCTG
>JAIXOY010000040.1 GCA_027486525.1 Pseudomonadota bacterium | reverse complement strand
CGATGATCAGATCAGAGTCGGGCGCCCACGTCTTCAACGCATCATTGCCGTTGCGGAAACTGAGCAGGCCACTGTCGATCAGCAGGCCGCCGTTGCGGTATTCCGCAAGGCCCGTGAGTTCTTCAGCGCCGGTGACTTTGATGCCCGCTTCTTCGATCGGCTCCACCAACGAATAGGTCATCCACTGCGACAATTTATGAAAGGCGATTTGTCCGTACTGGGAGTGGTTCCAGAGATCCCCGAGGTTCACGCCTTCAAAGCTCTGACGGCCCGGCCAAATCGGACCCAGGCCGTCCAAGACCGCACGCAGAAGTCCCGTCGCGGGAACCGTCGTGCCGTACCTCCCGACCAGATAATCGATGATGTTGCCGGGACGGCCATCTTTGAAAATCGTTTTATTGTTTTCAATCGCCGCACCGAGGTTATTTAAGAGGCGCACACGGCCTTCGACCCCCACCAACGGATTGGTGCCGGAAACCTGGAAGCCTTTTTCAATATCGTGGGCCATGAGGTTCTTAAGACCATCCACATCGCTCTTCAGGCTCTTGCGGTCGCCGCAAAAAGCACCCTGCATGAACATGTGAAAGCTCGCGACGCCGAGCCCTTCCGAACGGTTGTAGTCGCGATGAGTTTCAATCTCGTGGAATTTCCAGAGCGCGCCTGCACCCGCATCGAGCAGAACCGACGGGATCACGAGATCCAACTTGATCCGCGCTTTCTCCATCGGGTCGAGCTCTTTGATCTTGGCCTCGAGCCAGCGAGAACGGTCTTCACCCCCGGGCCGGAAGTGCCCCCAGCGCGAATGAAACGGAATCTTCAGGTCTGGGTAGTTCTGCCGAATCGTCTGCAGGACGTAGTCCACCGTGAAATCCAAGCGCTCCGGATGAACGCGGAAATGCGTTTTTCCGGCGACGGCTTCGTCGTGAATTTTCTTCGCTCCGTCGCGGATGATTTGCGGTGACAGCAGATAGTCGAGCTTACTCAATGTCTCGTCCTTTGACCTTAGCGAGCGCATCGCCTTTCTTCACTTCGTCTTTGGTGAAGTAGCCCGCGGCTTTCTTCGCTTCCATTTCCACCTGCGCATCTTTCGGAATCAAAGAATCAGGAATGGAGATGCGGTTCACCACTTGAATGCCACTCGCGGTGATCGCGTCGTGCTTCATGTTGCTCATGGAGTGGAGATTGTGAATCTTCTTGATGCCGAAGAAGTGCAGGATGTCCGGCATGAATTCTTGAAAACGTGCATCTTCAACGCCGGCCACGCATTCCGTGCGCTTGAAGTACGTCGCTGCCGAATCACCCCCGACTTGGCGCTTGCGCGCGTTGTACACGAGGAACTTCGTCACTTCACCGAGGGCACGGCCCTCTTTGCGGTAGTACGCGATGAGGCCGACGCCACCCTTCTGAGCTGTTTGAGCCGCGTGCTCAATTCCGTACATCAAGTACGGACGGCAGGTGCAGATATCCGAACCGAACACATCGGACCCGTTGCACTCGTCGTGCACGCGGCACGTGAGTTCAATTTCTGGCTTCGCTAGGTCTTGGGCATTACCGAAAATATACACGGTCGTGCTACCGATCGGTGGAAGCCACACTTTCAAATCCGGGCGAGTGATCAACTCCGGGTACATGCCGCCAGATTCTGTGAACAAGATGCGACGAAGAGAGCCTTCATCGATGTTCAAACGCTTTGCCATGCCTGGCAAGAACCACACCGGCTCGATCGCCACTTTCGTGACTTTGATGTCCATATTTTCCAACACGACTTTGCCGTCAGGCTTCATGCGACCGGCGCGGATCGCGTCGTGGATCTCCGGAATCTGCAAATGAGCTTGAGTCACTGCAATCGAGGGACGAATGTCGTAGCCCTTCTCAAAGAGTTCCTGGAAATTATTTTGTGGATCGAGCCCCCAAGGATCAATCGACACCATTTTCGTTTCATCGAACCAAGACTCGTAAGGGCCGATCTTGACGGGACTGAACGTATTGTTCAAGTCCGGACGGTGGTTCGGCGCGTACTGCCCGCTGGCGATAGAGAGTGCGCGGAAGACGGCGTACGACCCCGAGTGTGACCCGATAGCGTTACGCGCACGCGGATTCGTTTGCGATGCGACGACCGCCCCACGCTTCATCGGGTCTTTGGCGCCCCAAGTAAGTGGCAAGCTCTCCGGGTATTTCAATCCCTGGTGAGTCGCGAGAACAATGTGCTCAGCACGTTTATCTTGAATCTTGTCCATAAATCCTCTTAAGACATCCAGTTGGAGTCGTTTTGTTTTTCCCATTTGCTGGTGATCTTCTTCACGTCACTCCAGAAATCCAAAGAATGAGCGCCGGTGATGTCACCGTGACCGAATTTAGATGCATTGATCCCGCCGAAAGAGAACGGCTCACGAGGAACCGGCACTCCGACGTTCACGCCCACCATGCCCGCCCGGGCTTCACGCATCACACGCTCAGCGAGGGCCCCGTTCGATGTGAAGACGCTACAGGCGTTGCCGTACTCACTCGTCGCCTGAATCGCGAGAGCTTCTGTGAGGTCTTTCACATGAACGATGGAAATGATCGGGCCGAAGAGTTCGATCTTCGCGGCTTCACTGCCCGGTTGGACTTGATCGAGAACAGTAGGTGCGAGCCAGTTGCCGCCTTCGAAACCGGCCGGAGCTTTGGCTTTACGGCCATCAACCAACACACGTGCGCCCGCGGCTTCCGCACGCGCGATCGCTCCGTGTAAGAACTCCACTTGAGCTTTTGTAATGATCGCGCCCATGTCTTTGCCCAGCTGAAGGCTTGCTGCTCGTTGTACAATTTTCTGAATGTGTGGAGAGACATCTCCGACCGCGAGCAACACCGACGCGGCCATACAGCGCTGACCGGCGCAGCCGGTGAAGGAGTCCGAGATACCGACACCTGAAAGTTCCGGGTTCGCATCCGGCAAAAGAATGATGTGGTTCTTGGCGCCGCCGAGGCAAAGCGCACGTTTACCCAGCGCCGTGGCGCGAGTGTAAACGAGCTTGGCAATTTTTGTAGAACCAACGAAGCCAATGGCTTTGACCAACGGATGATCGATGATGCCATTCACTGTGGCTTCGCCACCATGGAGCACGGTCAGCAATCCATCTGGCAAACCTGCTTCTTTCAGCGCGTCGGCGATCTTAAGTGCCGTGAGCGGAGTTTTATCTGAAGGTTTCCAAACATAGGCATTACCGAGAGCGAGCGTGATGGGAATCGTCCACATGGGCACCATCGCCGGGAAGTTGAACGGCGTAATATTTGCGACCACACCTAAAGCTTCGCGGCGGTATTCGCACATCACACCACGAGAGACTTCCACTTTTCCGCCCAGGTCCGCGTTTTGCAGAGAGAGAGCGTATTCGAGAACTTCGATCCCTTTCATGAGACCGGCCTTCCCTTCATCAAAGGTTTTGCCCGACTCAGAAGACTTCACGTGCGCGATCATATCGATGTCGCGCAAAAGAATGTTGCGGAAATTGAAGAGCACTTTCGCGCGCTCTTTCATCGGTGTGCGACCCCAGTCTTTTTGAGCGGCGTCAGCGGCCTTGATCGCCTCGTCAATTTGCTTTGCACTGGGAACACTCACCGAACCGATCGACTTGCCGGTGTAGGGGGAATTCACCGCGACGGTGCCATCGATCCCTGGTGTCCAGCGCCCAGAAATGAAATTGTGCCCCTGAATGGGCTCAGGAATTTTCGTCTGCATAGTGATCCTTCAAGTTCTTAAATGGAAGAAAACGCTAGCACTTGAAGGTTCAGGAGAGAAGACTAATTTATATCTTTCTGGCGCATTGCGCAGGCACTGATCAAAATCTGTCGCGTCATATCTTAGCAAAGCCTTAACTCGACGATTAAAAAAAATAATCCTACTCATAACAAAAAACATTCTTACAGAGGTTTCCATGCTCTTAGTTCTTGTCTTCTCCAGTCTCGCTTGGTCGCAGGATCTCCTCCCCGAAAAGATGCAGCTCACTTTCAAAGATGGCATCACTTTCCGCCAAGAAAACGACTTCATGATGCGCATGCGCTTTCGTGTCCAAACTCGTTTCACGGCCGTGACCGAAGACACGGAAGACTCGGACCTCGACACCACGGAATTCACCGTTCGCCGCACACGTCTACGCTTCGACGGCTTCGCTCACAATCCGAACTTCCTGTACCGCCTGCAGCTCTCCTTCACCCGTGGCGACCAGGATTGGGATAACTCCCAAGTTCCCAACATCCTCCGTGATGCCGTGGCCGGATGGCGCTGGGACCCCAAGCACACGCTGTGGTTTGGTTTGGCGAAACTTCCCGGCAACCGCCAACGTACCATCTCCTCGAGCGCCCAGCAGTTCGTTGACCGCTCTTCGGTCAACGCGATCTTCAACGTCGACCGCGACGCGGGTCTCCAGCAGATCTCGCAGTTTGGCGACGACCGGCCCATCTGGTTGAAGCTCGCCGTCTCGAACGGAGAAGGCCGTAACCAACCCAACAAGAATGCCTCGCTCGCAACGACGGCAAGGCTGGAGTGGTACCCACTCGGAAGCTTCCACGACGACGGCGATAACTTCGAGGCCGACTTGTTCCGCGAACCGGAACCACGGCTCGGTCTTGGCGTGGCCACCTCCGCTAACCAGAAAACGTCGCGCACGGGCGGACAGCTCGGGAAAGATCTCCCCGATGACGAGTTCCGTTCTATGGAGACACGGTTTGTGGATGTGGTTTACAAACATCGCGGGTATTCACTGAGTGCGGAATACGCCAAGCGCACGGCCGGCTCACCCGTGGTGACCAGCGATCTCTACTTGTTTGAAGGCGAAGGCATCAACATACAAACGGGCTACTTGCTTGAGAGCAACTGGGAGCCAAGTTTACGCTTCAGCACCGTCTGGACCGCGCCGGAAATCCGCCAGCTCACACAAGACAATCGCCAATACACCGCAGGTGTATCGCGCTACATTCAGAAACACGTGGTGAAGATCCAAAGTGATCTCACCTACCAAGAAAAGTCCCCTCAGCACCAATTGGCCTATGAATCGAACTGGACTCTGCGCGTCCAGCTTGAGTTCGGAATTTAGGGATCAGTGTTGCCGTGATGGATCGACTCACTGACACCATGTTTCATGACCGGG
>JAIXOY010000084.1 GCA_027486525.1 Pseudomonadota bacterium | reverse complement strand
CCCACCACCTCGCCGCCTTGCTTCAAGACTTCCAGCTCACGCTGCCGGCCTACACTCTTCGCGGAGAAACGGAGAATTGGTCATTCACGAGCTCATCCATGCGGCGGGTGACCGATGCGATGGAAGCGACGACGGACGATGCCGGGAACGTCATCGAGGCGCCAAACACAGGCACCATGCTCGTCGGAGATGTTTCTTCCGAGGAAGACTAGCCGCTACGGAATCCTCTTTCCAACCGCGTAGTACTTAAAGCCCATCTCAAGCACCTTGTGGGTGTTGTAGAGGTTGCGGCCGTCGAAGATCACTTTTTGCTTCAAGCGGCTTTTGATTTCTTCGAAGTCCGGCGCGCGGAACTGCTTCCACTCCGTGAGCACGATCAAACCGTCGGCATCGTTGAGCGCATCGTATTTATTTTCAAACGCATCCACCGGAATCTCGAGCGTGTTCATGTGCTTCTCAAAATTGTCACCCGCTTCGGGATCGTAGAAGCGCACTTTCGCGCCGGCCTTCACGAGTGCCACAGCTGTATCAATCGCTGGAGTATCGCGGATGTCATCGGTGTTCGCTTTGAAGGCCACGCCCCAGAGCGCAAAGGTCTTGCCCTTGAGATCATTGCCGAAGTGCTTGAGCACTTTGCCCACCATGTATTTTTTCTGTTCGGCGTTCACTTTCTCAGTGGCTTCGACGATCTGCAGATTCAATCCCTGCTCTTTCGCCGTGTAGACCAGCGCCTTCACGTCTTTCGGGAAGCATGAACCGCCGTAGCCGGGACCTGGATAAAGGAATTGAGAACCGATGCGTGAGTCGGTTGAGATGCCGTGACGAACTTCTTCCACGTCCGCGCCCATGGAATCACACAGACGAGCGATCTCGTTCATGAAAGAAATCTTGGTGGCGAGGAAACAGTTGGCCGCGTACTTGGTCATCTCCGCAGAGAGGTTCGACATGCGAATGGTGCGTTTAGCTTGGCGATTGAATGGCTCGTAGAGCTCTTCGACGATTTGGGCCGCTTCGTTTTCACTGGCGCCGATGATGATCCGTTCCGGTTTCATGAAGTCTTCGACCGCCGAGCCTTCCTTCAAGAATTCCGGGTTGTTCACCACGGAGAATTTTTTCGTGGTTTTGCCTTTGAGATACTCGCGAACTTTGTGACCGGTGCCCACGGGTACCGTTGATTTGACGACAACGACACTGCCGTCTTGCAGGTAAGGCGCGATGCCATCGCAAGCGCTGAAGAGGTATTTCAATTCCGCTTTGCCAGTATCCGATGAAGGTGTGCCGACGGCGAGGAAGATGGTTTGTGATTTTGTGACGGAGTCGTACTTGGTATCAAACGTAAGGCGCTTTTCTTCGATGTTGGATTTCATCATCGGCTCAAGGCCTGGCTCGTAGATCGGACACTGGCCAGCGCGCATGCGCTCGACTTTTTTCTCGTCGATGTCGACGCAAGTAACGGTATGGCCCATCTCAGCAAAGCATGTTCCAGTGACGAGGCCTACGTATCCAGTGCCGATAATTGTGACTTTCATGGGTGCTCCTATTGAGGCTGAAATTTACCGTTTTTCAAAAGAAGTGTCATGTTATGCGCATTGCAACACAACTAGCTTTGACTCCTCTTTTCGTCTCCCAGCTTCTAGAATAGAGCGCTATGGATAAGATTCGTGTCGCTCACCTCGTCAGCCTGGCCACAGTTGGCGGAGTGGAGCGGTTTTTTACTAATTTCGCGTGTCGTTCAAGCCAAACTTTTGAGCATCACGTCTTCCTGTCGACCGATAAGGTGCACGACTTCTTTAAACCAAAGTTAAAGGAAGCGGGCATTCAAACTCACTCCCTGCGTAAGTGGGGCCCAGTCTATTTGCCTAAGTTCCCCTCTCTCTTGCGCGCCAAGGCCCACGCGAACCTCGTCAAAGAGACCGGTGTGCGTGCGCTGGTGCTGTGGAACAAACTCGAGCAATTCCCGATTCACTTTCCTGCAGGTCTTCCGCTCATTCACTTTGAGCGCGGCTCTGCCTGGCTCGCGACACAAGATCAACCCGTACGCGAACATCTCAAAAGATGTCACGCCATTCTGGCGAACTCCGCGGCAGGTGTTGAACTGATCCGTGGTCGCTGGGGTCTTCCCGCATCTCTGCCGATTCGTGTCGCACACAATGGAGTGAATCCGCTCTTCACTGAATCACCTGCTCCCGTCAAAGAACGCGGGGACATCATCCGGCTTGGATTCGCCGGACGTTTTGTGCCCCTTAAAGGCTGGGTGTTGGCCCTCATGACACTCAAAGAATTGCTCGCGCGCCATCCCGGGAAATACAAACTGGTCGTGGCCGGCGAAGGTCGTCAAAAAGCACTCTTTCAATCGCTCATGCTTGAGTGGAATTTGAGCGATCATGTGGAAGACATGGGGCTTGTGAAAGACATGCGTGAATTTTTTAAGCGCATCGATGTTTTCTTGCACACCTCGCTACGTGAGCCATTTGGTAATGTGGCGGTAGAAGCCCAAGCGCTGGGTTGCCCTGTCATCGGTGGCTGGATGGATGGAAATCCAGAGATCATTCGCGACGGCGAAACCGGCATCTTGCTACCGATGGAAAAACCGGTGGAAGACTTACGCGGACTCGATGAGAGCTTCACGGAAGTTCCGCCGTTTGTGTGGGATCCACTCACGCGCGTTCTTAGACCACCAACATTAATGTCACCACAGAAGATGGCCGATGCCGTTGAGACGATCACGGCGAGCTCCGAAAGCCTGCGTCGCTTCTCCACGCAAGCGGCGGCCTGGATCCGCTCTGAATATGATTTTAATAAACGAAGCCTCGCGCTCGAAAACGTACTGAAGGAAATTGTGCCATGACGGTATTTAGTCTTGAACATGTCGGCTGTGATCTCTGTGGCGAAACCAGCTATCGCGAACGGTATCGCAAGCCCGATACGCGCTTCTGGGTTTCTCTTTATGCCTTCCCGGTCGTTGAGTGTAATGGCTGCGGTTTGGTTTACCTTAATCCGCGCCCTGATCAAAACTCCATGGCGCCGTTTTATCCGGCGAACTATCACAAGAACCGTGATGGAGAAAAATTCAAGCGCCGCTACGATTTACAAATGACATTCTTGCCGAAGATGGCGGATGCGAAGGTTTTGGATATCGGCTGCGCTCGTGGTGATTTCTTGGCGCACTTGCGTGGGAAAGTGCCGACGGCGGTCGTGACTGGCGTGGATTATTTCTCGCAAGGGATAGGCCACGACAATATTCGTTTCATTCGCACACTCTTGCCCTGTCCTGAACTCAAAGATCGTGAGTTTGATGTCATCACAGCTTGGGCCGTGATGGAACACTTGCACGCGCCGAGTGTGTACTTCACCGAGATCGCTCGCATCTTGAAGCCAGGTGGGAAGTTTGTCTTTCAAGTTCCTAACAGTCAAAGTCTCTGGGGGGCCTGCGCCTTCCGCGAAGATACGCCTCGCCACACCTATCATTTCTCACCGGCGTCCTTGCAAAAATACGCCGACAAGTTCGGCTTTAAGCTCACCAAAGTTGTCCATGACGATGAGCTCTTCGATGGCCGTGGCAAAGGAACATTCTTGCATCTCATGGGTCGCTTGACCTGTGTGACGTGGGAAAACCATTTCAAAAAGAATTTCAACCCACTGCAAAAGCTGGCGCTGTGGATTGGTAAAACCATCGACAGCACCGTGTTCTCGTTCCACTGGGAAAAAGCCATTGGACGCTCGGGCAACATGGTCGTTGAGTTTGAGAGAAAAGCTTAGTTGAAACAAAAACGAGTCCTGATCTCTATTCTGCAGTTGCATAAGACGGCCGCCGGGGCCATGCGGAATACGTTTGAGCAGATTCGCTATTTCAAGTCACGTGATTATGAAGTTCATGTTATTTGCGACTTGATGAACAAGGGCTCAGTAAGAGCGGCAGGCGCGATTCCTCACCTTACATTGAAGTGGCCGGGCACCGGAACTATTCGTCGCAAGTTTTACGACTGGCAGGCGCAGCTCTGGATCAAGTGGCACAAACCCGATCTCGTTGTTGGCCACGGCGATCTTTCTCAGCAAGATGTGCTGTGCCTACATAACAGTGTCCACCTCGCCCATGAGCTGATTCACGGAACGCCTCTGCCAGAGACAGCGGAAATGTGGCCGATTCATACGCCGCAGTTACGTGATCGACGTTTCAAGCACATCATCGCCAACTCGCATCTGATGCGTGATGACCTGATTAAGCGGTTTAATATTCCCGGCGAAGATATCACGGTGGTGTATCCGGCGTACAACGATCAGAAGTTCACTCCTGTGAGCATGAGCGACAGAGCTCGTCTGCGCCAGGATTTCGGTCTCAATGAAAATGAACTCGCCGTCGGGCTCATCACTTCCGGCAATTTTAAAAAACGCGGCGTCGATGTTTTTTTTGAAGCACTCAAATTACTACCCACCGAACTGCGGGAACGCACGCGCTTTTGGGTGGTAGGCAAAGACCAACTCCCGAAGCCACCCGAAGGTATTCGCGTAGAACAGATGCCGGTGCGCGAAGACGTAGAAAACTACTACCGCGCCCTTGATCTCTTCGTGCTGCCAGCACGGGTTGAAGAATTTGGACGCGTACAACTCGAGGCCATGGCCTGTGGGGCGCCGATCATTTCTACGGCGCAAGTAGGTGCCAGTGAGTTGCTGAACGGTGAAGCGCGTGAGTTCATCATGGGGCGCACCGAGGCAAAACAACTGGCGGCGCTGATTGAAAAATCTCTCAATGACAGTGACTTACGAACACGCATCAGCGCGCTTTCATCTGAGAGTGCTAAAGTCGCTGCGGAATCTCGCCTGGCACCGCTCTTCGATGCTGTTTATAAAAGGTATTCATGATCACCCATGCGCTTAAAATGAAAACGAAACCGGTAAAGAAAGCGAAAGACCAACTCGACGAACTAAGAGCTGTTATGCAGCTCACTCAGCAAGCGATGTGGGCACAAAAGAAGAGGGCCGTGATTGTCTTCGAAGGCTTCGATGCTGCCGGCAAAGGCACGTGCATCCGCCATCTCACCGATGGTCTTGATCCACGGAGCATGAGGGTCGTTCCGATTGGGGCCCCAACGACGCAGCAGAAAGGGCAACACTATCTGCAACGTTTTTGGAATGAGCTCCCCGATGCGGGCTGCACGACGGTGTTTGATCGGTCGTGGTACGGACGAGTGCTGGTTGAGAAAGTAGAAAAACTCGCACCTCCTGCTCGACTTGAGGCGGCCTACAAAGAAATCAATCTGTTCGAGAAAATGCTGGAAGACGACGGTGTTGTGGTCATCAAGATTTTTCTCGTCGTCAGTAAGGACGAGCAGCTGAATAGATTTAAAGCCCGCCTAGAAGAACCGGGAAAGAATTGGAAGATCACAGATGAAGACGTCCGCAATCGCAAGCGGTGGAACGATTACGTCAAAGCGGCCGATATGCTGGCGAAGCGTTGCCCAGGCTGGACCGTGATTCCGTCGGACGACAAAGACTACGCTCGCGTGAAAGTTCTGGAAACCGTGACGGCAGGTCTAAAGGATGTTCGCAAATCGTTTAAGCCGGATACCAAGCAAGTGGCGAAGCTCGTGAAGGCGTTGTTGAAGTCTTAGGCGAACGGCAGCTGAAAGCGCTTATCGCGCGCGAGCGAAACGGCATAAAGAAAGCCAATCCACGTAGCATTATTGGCATCAAGAATCACTTCAAACTGCGCTTCGAACATGATGGCGACAAAGAACGGCATCATGATCGCGCGGGTAAGCCCATCGGCTTTCCAGCACTCCCACATCCACGTAAAGAATGCGCCTAAGAAGAAAAATAAACCTATCAATCCAGTACCGGCGGCGATTTCGAGTGGCACGTTGTGCGCGTGAGCATCGTCGTAATTTTTCATGGGAAGATCGTACTGCTGCTTAATTCGAGCAACCTGAGTATGAAAATTACTTAGCCCCCACCCTAGGATTGGCCTCTCTTTAACTGCAAAATAAGCGGCCTGCCATTGGGAGCGCCGAGTTTGGTCAGCGGAGTTGTTGCTGTTTTTGAGAATCTTAATTGAGTTGGTGTCTTTGGCGCCGTAGATATAATTCCAACCCAAGAAGCCCATGCCGAGCGCGCCAAGGAGAATGGCAATCAAGCCGATTTTTTTATTCCAAAAAAAGACGATCAGCGGAACGGCGAGGACGATCGCGCCTTGAGCTCCACGGGCCTGCACAAAAATCGTACTGAGAATAAGTCCGAAGATCCCCAGAGCGGACCAACGCCACGAAAGCCAAGATGCTATCTTTTGCCGATGGAGAAAGAGTCCTCCCCACAACACCAAGACCAGGGCCACCCCGTAGCTATAGCGCATGGTTTCGGTAAAGGGCTTAGCTTTCCAAAGTCCCATCACAAGCACCTGATAAGCACACCATAGACCTCCCACCGCGACGGCAATCGCAAGGGTGCGCAACAAGCGACGCTTCACGCGATCGCTGACGTGCTTGAGCCACACACCCACGGGAAAAATACCCAGGGCCGCGTAGAGGTAGTATTTGATGCGACCGATGTTTTTGCTGGGTTTGGGAATCTCACTCCAATTAACAGCGATGGAAATGGCGGCCACAACGGCAAAGCCCAACATCCACCAGGCACTGGCCGGCAGACGAAAATTGCGCCCCTTGGCGCGCCAAGTATAAAAAACCAGAGGGATTAGAAAGAGAACCTGATAGGCGCCCTGCACAGTAATAGAAACAAAGGTTCCTAAAAGCAGGAAAAAAACTGCAACAGTAGTGATGCTCGTGACACGGAGGCTAGGCATTGGCATATAGCCATTTTACACTGATGCCAGTGAAAAAGAACCTCAAAGTGCTGATTCCGACCCTCTTGATTGTGATGACGGCACAGTTTCTCCTCGTGCGCTTTTATATGAACCGCACCAACGAACAGACGCAAAAGATTGCCGGCGACATCGACACCTCGCTCCCCTATCCATCGAGCGACTACGATGCCAAGCAGGTACTCCAGGTTGTGATGTACGCGCTGAGAAACAACGACATACCTCGCAAAGACGCCGGCATCACGGCCGCTTGGCAGTTCTTTACCCCACGCCTCAAGCAGCAGCTCCGCGACAAGGCACTTATACGTCCCTACCTAACAGAGGATCTCTGGAAAGCGGTCATTGATTTTGATTCCTACCGCATCACCCACACGACGGCCGATGAAGAGCAGACAAGCTTTGAGGTGGAAGTGCTTTCGAGCAAAAGACTGGCCCGCCAGTTTGTACTGGCGGTCCATAAAAAAGATAACATTTGGCTGATCGATCAGATGGTCAAGCGGCTCTAGGACTCGACTGAATCAATGGTGGCAACGAGAAATACTTCCCGCGAAGGTCTAACGAGTTGAGCAAGTTTCCGCAAAATCCGATATCCCACTTCTCCGACTTTTAATTTTTTTGCAAGTTCCGCAGCAAAGCGGTCATAGCCTGTCGTAAGTAGGGAGATCTCTCTTACTCCAAAACCGGCCCTATGAACTAAGTTTCCGAGTGTCTGTGGAGTCCAAGTGTACAGATGGCCTTCGCGGTCTTTTAAACTGTACTCAGGATTGCGTTGATGCTCAGACGGAACGACTAGGAGGAGCTTGCCCTTAGGCTTTAACCGCTCACGAAGATAAGCAAGCGTCAGGCCTGGATACGGAACATGCTCGAGAACATGGTGACAAATGACAACGTCATACTTTTTATTCGGCACCTTCGACTCTTCATCAAAAAAAGTGATGCCGTGGCTTTCGAACAAACTGCGATTGAGCGATGAAATGTCGTAGGTAGTCTTTTCACTACATTGAAGCGCCATCAGATTCCAACCGGCACCGCCGCCGTATTCGAAGACCGAATCACCTGGTGTTACAAAGCGCTGGAATTTTTCTTTGCGTAGCCGCGCGAGCCAAGGAATCAACTCAGAGCTGAGTTTTCTTTTCTTTAGATGGTAGTCCTCACCTTTTTCTTCCAGGTAATGACCCTTCACTCTTTGCTCGAACACACTATCAAATTCATTCATTGCTAACTCCCTACCTTACAAAAAACTAGGCGATCCCACGGATCAGTCGCCAAGGAAGAAAAAGACTCTTCATGAACATCTGCATATGTCGCTTAACACTCTCATTAAAGAGCGCACAAATCCAGGGGGCGCATAGCGAGGACATGACCACAGACCAGGCGGCACCTTTGGCGCCTAGTGCTGGAGTCCACTGCCACAAGAGATATCCATTAAGTCCGACAGTAGCTATGGCCACGAGCACGAGCGCTGGCAATTTACCCTCGAGAGCAAACCACTTCATGCGCGCCATGTGGAAAAACGCCAAAGGCTGATACCAGGCCAAAACTTGCAACACAGGGAGTGTCCCAGCGAATTTTTCGCCGAAAAGTACTCTGACCGCGAGTTCACCGAAGAAGCTGATGCCTAAAGCCAGGACCAGGCCCAACCAAACCATCAGATCAAAAAATCTTTGAGAGCGTGATTCGTAGAGCGCAGGTTCGCGACCATGGGCACGTACTATGGGCGGAAACAAGGACGCCGCAATCGCCAGCGGCAGGAAGTTCCAGATTTCCAAGAGACCCGAAGCTGCATTGTAGAACCCGACAGACTCATCCCCGCTGGATCGTGCCAGTGCGAGTACCGCTAAACGATCATTCAAAACAAAGAGTGCGAGAGTGATAAATTGTGGAAAGGCTTCACGGTAGAGTGAAAAGATGTAACCGCCGTCGATCGATGGAGTCAGCATTTTCCATTCACGACGATAAGCGAACCACACAAAGATTCGTCCGAGAACGTATTCGAGTCCACTGAGAAAAACAAAGAAGCCAGTGGCCTGACCAAGCCAGACGCCGATGACTTTCAAAGAGCTCGACAGCACGTAGGCGAGGTTTCGCGAGAAAGTTAGACGACGTACTTCCAAGCGAGCTTGGAACAATAGGTCTCCTGCTTCGAAGGCACGGAAGAGATAGGCTAGGCCGTACCAAGATACCATTACTATGAGTCCCGGATCATCCGCACGAACGAAGCGAACAACGACTACCATCAACAGCGCACCAACAAGAGCATTACAGCTACGTATGACCAACGCTCCCCAGAGTACCGTGCGCGTGCGAGCAAGATCATCTTTGGCCTTCACAAGATCGCGCGAGACCGTCTCATCGAGGCCATACTGAACAAGCGGAAAGAAAATAGTGATGAAATTAAGGACCCACGAATAGCGCCCATACTCTGTAGGACCCAAATGCCGCACCACGAGGGCGTAAGTAAAGATACCAACTGTAAGGCGAATGCCTTTCTCAGACGCAAGATGAAGGATCGAGCGAAACACTGCTTCAAAACCAGGTCGCTGCTTAAGCTGCTGACGCCAGCGAGCCGGTAACAAGCGAAGGAAAAATTTCAGCAGCGCTTGCTCTACGCGCTCGATCACTTGAGAGAGTCTCTCTTCCGATCAAGCCACGTAACCAAGATGAATGGGATAAGAATAAGAAGTGCAAGCAACAGCTCTCCTTTAAATCCCTGCAAGAAGAAGATGAGAAAGATCATGGCGATATTGAAGAGGGCGAGACACGCCGTGGCTGTGAGGTGATTCAATCCCAGATCAATCAAAAGATGATGAACGTGGTTGCGATCTGGACTGAAGGGCGAGCGTTTATTCCATAAGCGGATGGTGAATACGCGAAGGGTATCAAACAATGGAACAACTAGAATCGCACAGGTGAACACAGGTACCGAGAGAATTTTATACGGATGTGATCTAGGAAGAATACGAACGCTCTCGATGAACTTTATCGCGAGCAAGGCCATGATGAAGCCGATCAACATCGAACCGGTGTCACCCATGAAGATGCGTGCGGGAGTTCTGTTAAACCACAGAAATGCAACCAGTGAACCCACAAGGGCCGCACAGAGAATCGTGTATTGGGTCATGCCTAAGAAATAAAACCAGAAACCAAACGTGGCGGCGCCAATGATGCCGAGTGAGCCAGCGAGACCATCGATGCCATCAACGAGGTTAAATGCATTTGTGATGACCACGCAGGTGAAAATCGTCATAAAGTAACTCATGAAGAGCGGCAGATCGCGAATGCCAAACAGACCGTAGAACGTTGTGAGTTTAATGCCCGCGAAGTGCGCGAGGATAATGGCCGCTAAAACTTGGCCCAGGAGTTTTTTCCAAGCGCGCAGATCAACGAGATCGTCTTTGATCCCTAAGAAGAATAGAATCAACAGAGCACTGATGATGTACTGCAATTCCAAAATTTCAGTTTGATTGGTCCAAAAAGTCACCGAGAACAAAAGGCCAGCAAAGATCGCCATGCCTCCGAGGGTGGGCACGCGACGAGTGTGTTGTTTCCGCTCTCCAGGCTCATCAAAAAGATGCTTGATTTCCGCCACCCGGATAATACTAGGGATGGCGAAGGCAGTTAGGATCAATGCAGTAAATAAACTGAGCACGAGGTTGATCATTGCGCTAAAATTATCATATTTAGTGCAAAAGAGTTACTCTGGAAATGAGCGGTATACGGCCAGCAGTTGACGCTTAACATGTTCCCCGGAAAACTCTGCTTCCACCTTCGATCTACCAGCTTCCCCCATTTTCTGCCGCAAGGCAGGATAAAGCAGAAGTTTTTCTAGTGCCTCTGATAATTTCTGTGGATCTTTAATTGGCACTAGAAATCCAGTGATTCCATCTGTAACCGCTTCACGGCACCCCGGGTTATTAGTCGTAACAAGGGGGCGTGCCGACGAAGCCGCCTCAAGCAGGGTCAGAGGCAACCCCTCGCGATAGTAACTTGGCAAACAAACAATATCGGCATTTCGATATATAGGAGGCATATCATTTTGACGTCCCTTCCATTCTATTAACCCTTCTTCTTCCCAAGAACTTACCTGCTGCTGGGTGATCGTATCTGGATTGCGTTCATCGGGTTCACCAACGACAATAATCTTAAAAATGATTCCTTTTTCTCGTAAAATTTTAGAGGCTTCCACGAGGTGCTCTAATCCCTTTGCTTTAAGGAGTCTTCCAACGAATAACACCTCAGGAGCTGGATTATTCGGCTGTGGTGAGGCGTAAAACTTAGACGTATCGACTCCCGAGCCGCGGATAACTAGTGTCTTATTTTCATCAATCAGTCTTTCATCAAGAAACTGCTGGCGATCATCAGGATTTTGAAAAATCACCTTCAACCCAGGAAACGCCATCGCGTTTCGATAAAAGATTGTTGCAATCAAACTTATAATTTTACCCTTAAGGCCTCTTCGCTCAAAGGCATAACCTAGTCCATTTACTAAATTAACAGTTCGTGGAATCCCGACAATACCTGCAGCGAGTGAACCATAAAGCACTGGCTTTATCGAAACGTTATGCAACAACCAAGGTCTTAGGCGTGCCATAAAGAACACAAGACGTGTAAAAGCGAAGATATCTGCAATTGGGTTCAGCCCACCACGATTAAGATCAAGAGAGTGAAAAACGAATCCTTCTTGGCGAATCTTCTCTCCTCGTCCCGAATCTTGTGATGCCACGTGCACCTCAAATCCTCCGGCCAGCGCAGCTTTTCCCATTTGCAGTCTCTGAATGAGAAACGTTTCGTCGTCCGGCACCAAGAATAGAAGCTTCTTTTTCTCTCCCGAGAATCCAGCATCGCGAGGTGGATCAATCCACTTGATGATACGTCCCGGGAACTGATTTCTGGATGATGCCCAGATCGCAGCAAACCCCGCGATCTTAATCATCATAATAAAAGGGAAACGGTACCTGTTAATTGTACCAATATTTGGAACCGCATAGCCGAAGATGAGCATAAATGGCAACGCTAGAGCGAGGCAAATCAGCACCTGCGTGTTCCAAGCCTTCCTACCAGCAAATATAAGTGCTGCAACAAGAAAATAAAAAAGCAACATCTCAAGCTGTAGTGCCGTAAAGACGACACCCCTAGACCAACCACCACTCCAATTATATCGCCAAGGGACTGGCTCAAGAAAAGAAAGACGAATGGCATGCGGAAAATAGGCTATGGCTTTATTCGCACTATCGAGTTGAATGTCTTCCCGATAATTAGTGTTGCCTGCATTATACCGAACGAGGTAGCGCTCTCGAGTATATGAGAGTGCTCTAAGTTTATTATCTAAAAAACTGAAATGCTTGAGAGGTTTCCAAAGTGCGACGATTTTCTCATGTCGTGGAGCCGAATCTTCAATACTATAGCCGCTAACACTTTGCCCGTGAGTGCTGTAATTGCTTTGATTTGTTCTTACTGCAAAAACCAAAGCAGTTAAAATAACCACGAGTAAGCCTAATCTTTGAATTCTTGATCTGAGTTGTGCTTTCTGCAAAAGCAAAAAAGGAAAGATGAGACTAAAACAGATTAGTAAAATTTCTGCGAAATACTGCTTATTAAGACAAATCAGGATGATACCGGACAAAGCTGCAACATAATGCCTAATCAAAACTTTACGAATTGAAGCTGCCAACAAGGCCCACGCAAGAAGCAAAAAACCTGGAACTATGAAAGCATCCTTGTGTGGATAGACCATCCAGGAAAAAGACGTTGGAGTGATCGTAAGAATTAAAGACAGGATTACTGGCCACCAACGACCACGCACGCCTAAAATATCTAAAATTGCTGCAGTTAGCCTTACCGACAAACCAGCCATCAAAGAAAGAATCGGAAGCAGCACAACTGGGTGCTGGAATCCAAGCAACTTATAAAAAACTGCCAATAGTCCAGAGGGAAACTGCCCATGTGGGCGCAATTGCCACTGGCTCCAGCCAAGCCTGGAAGCCTCGACTGCCTGCAGATGAAATACTTGCGGATCTTTTAAAAGGTTCGTTATGCCGAATGTAAATGAATCAGGAAAAATAGCCGGTAAAACTAAAAGAAAAATTAGTCCAAAAACAAATGAACTCACAAATCCCAACATGAAGGGGCTTACGATCCATCTTTCTGGAATCTCTGATGATTTTTCGGTTGATAAAAGAACCACGTAATCCTGAAGTTGATTTATAACGATAGACGTCAATATATCATGTGATTACCGCTAATTTCACTAAGTTATTCTTGCGCACCGCTAACCCAAAAATGCTGACATTTAAAAAACTTTTAGATTCAAACCGTATTTGTTAGCGTTTGAATCCCCAATGAGAAAGCCATGACCCAGAAGCTTGTATCTATCATTACGCCTTGTTTTAACTGCTCGCAGTTAATTCGCACGACGTATGAATCAATCAAAGCTCAAACGTATAAGAACTGGGAATGGGTCGTTGTAGACGATTGCTCACATGACAACAGTCAGGATGCATTAAAATTTCTAGCTCAAGAAGATTCACGCATTCGCATAATTTTACTTGCCCAAAATTCCGGAGCTGCCGTAGCACGAAATACGGCCATCATTAACTCGAAAGGTGAATATCTCGCTTTTCTTGATTCGGATGATTTGTGGAAACCAAATAAGCTTTCTGTATTCATGCAAATCATGGAAGAAAAGAAAATTGAATTTGCATGTGGAAGTTACGCCAAAATCTCTCGCGATGACCAAATCCAACCAAATCCATTTCTACCACCACAGAACGTGGGTTATGCAGACTTACTAAAAACATGCTCCATCGGTACCTCAACAGTTGTTGTTAAACGTGAGGCGGTGGGGGAACTCCGCATGGATCCTTCATTGCGCAGAGGCCAAGATTATTTGTTTTGGTTATCTATTTTGCGCAAAGGCATCCGCGCTCACATGATTGGTGAAGAGGCGCTGACACTTTATCGTGTTGGAAACAAACACTCGCTTTCAGCGAATAAGATCAAAAAAGCATTGGGGCAATGGAAGATCTATCGTAGTTACCTGAAACTCAATTTGGTTGAGTCGGTCTACTACTTTGCGCATTATTCTTTTCACGGATTCGTTAAAAATTGGCTTTTTTAATATCTCTCGGCAAGCTGATAAATTTCTAAAATTTTTTTTGCATGTGATTCCAGGCTTACATTTTCTAAATCTGCACGACGTACATGGGGTGCGGTCCAAGCGCGCTCCACTGCATCAGCAAGATCTTCCACGCGATCGTTTGCCACGACTGAAGAAAAAGAATCCGACTCTATCCATACTTTTACATCGCCCACCAAAACACTCACGACCGGGATGCCGCAAGCCAAGGCTTCACGAACTGCATTAGGTGAACCTTCACGAAGACTAGTAAACAATAGGCAGGACGATGCGTTTAACCAGGTAGGAACATCGGCCGGTGAAACCCCATTGATGACGAGAAGTTTTGCCTTGTGTCCACGTCGGCACAATTCGATAACCGTTTGTTCAGCAAGAGCAATCCTTTTAACTAATCTGTTTCCGGAAGTAACAAATGAAATCCATCTTGTGCTCTCATCGAGATTTAGCTTTCGAAGACAGGCTTCCTTGCTGATGGGTTTGAAAATGTTTAAATCAAGAGGACTAGGCAAACTAATCCAATCACCGGGAAAAATCATCTTTCTAGCAAGGTGCGAAGAAACGAAAATTGATTTCCTAGCTCTCCATGAAGCTATTTGACTAAACATACGCATGAACAAATTTCGTATCATGGGCTGCGCTGGATCCCCATTTACATCAGTCCCACGAAAAGTCACCACAGTGGGAAGACCCAGCAATGTCGAAAACAAACCGACAACACTTCCATACTGAGCATGAATCACGTTAGGTTTAAACAATTTTATTATTTCGCGAGCTTGCTTCCAATGCTGCCAGATGATTTTGGGATTAGTGCGAGATGATATGTAGAAAACTTCAATTTCAACTCCTGCTTCTTTAAGCGCAGGGATTGTGCGTTTCGCAAAATTCATATTAACTGCAGAAGAAGAATGCCCCGGCAGAACCCACAAAATCTTAGTCTTCAAGAAATTCCCATTCTTAGTAATATGTTTTGTGCTCTGGCTTGCCATGTATACTCATTCATCAATCGATCCCTCGCATTTTTAGCCAAAAGTGATGACTTAGCAGGGGATGAAATTAAATATTCTATTGCATGGAGCCATTGATTTGTGTCATCGGAATCTACAAGTAAGCAATCAACATCATCTCTTAAAACTTCTTCAAGAACTGGTAACCTAGAACAAATGAAGGGGACATTTGACTCCATGTACTCAAATATTTTGATTGGAGACATCCAACTTGTAGAATTCACTCCCCCGGCCGTCATCGTATCAAGTTGATAAGGCGCTAGTAGCAAATCCATTTTCTTTCGAACACTACAAGCTTCCTTATGAGATAGGTGTCCATGCCAAATGACGTTAGGAGCTTCGAAGATCTTATAGGATACACCTGATTTTTCGGGTAATGCTCCAACTAGGTGGAAATGAATTTCGGGTAATTGAGCTGCTAATGCTTGAATGACATTAATTCCTCTGCCTTGATACAAGCTGCCAACATATCCAATCTTAAAATTAGACCTATCTTTAACTGCTTGTTCTTCTTTACTAAGATCCGAGCCATCATGAGCTACGATAATTTTTGATCTATCCACTCCGCGTTGGGCCACAAGAATATCTGCCAAGGACTGTGAGATCACAACGAGCTTCAAAACGTTTGCATGCTTTAAAACTAATTGAATAATCATTTGAACAATAGTTTTACGTTCATATCCTGGGGAATGAACTTCCAAAACCACTTTCCTCCCAAGAACAAGCATGATGAGAGCGATTTCATAAAATCGGGTAAAAACGATTTCAGGATTTTTTGAGAGTATTCTCCAAACGCAATTCAAAATAAGAAAGAAATAATTGAACTTTTCTTTAACCACAAAAGGATGAAAACTTTTCTTATTCACTGCAAGATCATAGGAAATGAAAATTTCTTCGATGGCAGATTGTTTTTTTAAAGGAAAAATAGCAACAAAATCGTCTTCAAGGATTCGAGAGAAGGCCGCACTCATTTTTAAAATGTTTACCGATGATGCCTTTGTATTCGGCACTGGTATAAGGGATGCGTAGACCATTTTGGCCATGTAGTTCATTTCCTAATTAAGATATATGCATAGCAAAACAGCTTTCGCTCATTGCGACAAAACCCTAAAACCATCATATTTGAACACCCCCTGCTAAGTTAAGCTTTTAACTCGCGAAGAGTCTTTGCCGGAATCTTTGCATCGCAGGTAGTCTATTAAGAATTTATACAATTGCACGCGCCGCACAATTAGCAGAGAAACAGAACCATATGTGTGGAATTTTTGGACATACAACGGGCAAGACTTTTAATGCTCAACTTGCGCTAGATAAGCTCTTTCACAGAGGCCCAGATGGCCAGGGATGGTTTAAAAATAATCAAGTCGAACTTGGCCATCGAAGATTAAGCATTCTGGATCTCTCTGCTGCTGGGTCTCAACCGATGACTGATTCTGGTGTCACCGTAACCTGCAATGGCGAGATTTACAATTTCCAAGAACTTCGCAAACAACTAGAAAACCAACATACCTTCATCAGCCATTCAGATACTGAAGTCTTACTCCATGGCTACAAGGAATGGGGCATCGATAAGCTACTTGAGAAAATCGAAGGAATGTTCTCATTTGCAATCTACGACGAGAGAAGTGCTCTTATCCATTTGGCACGAGACCCAATCGGAATAAAGCCGTTGTATCTTTGGCAAGGCCCGGAAGGCGTAGCCTGGAGTTCAGAGCTTAAATCGATAAAAGCATTTATCCCAGCTGATCGCCTAACGATCGATCAATCAGCTCTTTACGATTTCCACAATTATCTCTACATCCCTCCTCCTAAAAGCATCTTTAAACAAGTGAGCAAGGTTCCCGCAGGGCACAGAGTAGAGATTGCTTTAGTGCATACCAATGCGGTGACTATCAAAAGGTATTGGGGCTTAGATAAAAATATTTTTGGCAAAAGCACTATCCCAGCGCCTGGAAAGATCAGAGAACTAATTGAAGCGTCTGTTAAATCACACCTTGTGAGTGATGTTCCAGTCGGCATTTTCGTGAGCGGAGGCTTGGATTCAAGCATCATAGGCTTCCATGCACGCAAACATTACGGAGAAGACCTTCAGGGATTTTCGATCGATGTTCCGGGTTCAAGTGATGATCAAATTGGATCCAGGGCATTGTGTGAAGCCTTGGGCATTCGCCAGCACGTCGAAAAATTTAGTTCAGAAGACATGATGGACGAACATCTGATGTCATCACTTTTCGATGAACCTTTTGCAGATACTTCGGCTTACCCAATGCAAAAGGTTAGCCAGCTGGCTCACGTAAATGGAATTAAAGTTGTTCTTTCAGGTGATGGTGGAGATGAGCTATTTCATGGATACCGATGGTATCTGCGTCCGAAGCCTTGGTTCCTTCAGGCTGCGGCTCGCACCATTAGATCAAAAAAAATCACCCATCTTCACTATGAAAAAGATCTTCTTATCCGATATATAGAACGCTTAGGGGCTCCTAATCATATGTACCGGCGTACGATTGCCGAACGCTATTCAATACCTAAAGATTATGACTTAGCCTGGTTCTTTAGAAAATTTTACGATCATCAACTACCCCCTGAAATTCGGTGGCGCTTCATTGATTTCAATTGCTACTTACCTGAAGACATCCTCACGAAAGTCGATCGCGCGACCATGTCAGTAAGTCTTGAAGCGCGTGTTCCATTCCTTACAAAAAAAATGGCTGAATTTGCCTTTGGAATTCCCGCAGAGGCCTTTAGGGCTGACACTCCTAATGGACTAAAGTCGA
The DNA here is from genome assembly GCA_027486525.1 of Pseudomonadota bacterium. Classification (GTDB taxonomy): domain Bacteria; phylum Bdellovibrionota; class Bacteriovoracia; order Bacteriovoracales; family Bacteriovoracaceae; genus UBA6144. The sequence continues at coordinate 6,670 of JAIXOY010000084.1, read as the reverse complement.
TTCTTAAGGATGCCTATCGATCTCAACTTCCATCTAAAGTCGTTGATCGACCTAAGAAAGGCTTCAGTATCCCTTTGAAAAAACTTGGTGCATTTAAAGGAGATATTCCTCAGGCTGCAATTCTGAAAACAGCCTTTGGTAGCTCCACATGAGAAGTGTAGCAATCGTCTTAACGGATAGATTAGCCGAAAGAAACATCAAGCTTTCTGACCTTGAAAGTTTGCTCTTGCGGGAGGAAATTCACACAATTCTTATTAAACCTGCTCCAACACGCTTAATCGGCAGAGTCTTAGACCGTATTAGAGTGCGATTGCATGACATACTGTACTATCGATGGGCGGAGATTCGTGGCTGGGTTAAGCACCGCTACCGCAAAGAACATCCGTTGGAAGACAAAATCGTCTATGGTCCGGGATGGCCATTTGCAAAATCAGAGCTAATCCATAAGGTTCTACACACTATATTTGTTTCTCTCCCGTCCTCATCCGAAGTAGAACTTCATGATGTAGACGTCCTTGTGATTACCTCATGTCAGTCTGCGATTGCACAAAATTTTATTAGGCAAGCTGAGAAGCTCAGCATCCCCGTTGTTTGCTTAGTTAATAGCTGGGACCATCTCACTCACGGAAATAGAGCTCTTAAATCTCCTGCAATAAAAGCATATGGCGTTTGGAATGAAATACAAAAAAACGAACTAATAAAAGAGCACTTCGTCTCTGCAGATCTTATTCATATCGTTGGACCGCTGCAGTTTGATTTCCTCTTTAAAATGAAACATGCCCTCACAAAGGAAGCCTGCAGAAAGGATCTAGGCATCCCAAGTGATGACAAAGTTGTCTTCTTTCCAGCTTATAACCACCGCCTAGGAAAACATGAACCGTATGCGATTCAACAACTTCTTAAAGCTCGTTCAGAGATCCCTTATTCATTCACGCTCCTGGCGCGGCCATATCCTCATAGGGGAGACTTTGAATCCAGGTTCTCGCCAATCCTGGATAGCAAGTCGCAGACGATAGAGCCTGCTTCTTCTTTAAAAGAAGACTGGGAATTGATGGCTAAACTTTTAGTCGCTAGTGATGTCATACTATGTGGACCAGGAACTGTGGCCGTAGAAGCTATGTTTTTCGATCGACCTGTGGTTCATCTGGCTCTTGATCCCAAAGAAGATAAAAATCACCAACCGCTCTACAAAAAATACTTTTTCACTGATCACTATCAACATGTCATGAAGCACAATGCCTCCGACTATGTGCAGACATCGCAAGAATTCATTAGTTCAGTCGTCGCTAATTTTTCTAGAACTGAGAGTAAGAGAGTCGCTCGAGAAAATACCATCAGAGAACAGATTTATTTCATCAACGGTAGCGCAGCCTCGAATGTAAGTTCGCTTATCCAAAAATTCCTAGCACCATGAAAATACTGTGGATCGCTGCCCATAAATCAAGTGCTGTAGTTTTCTCTAAACTCAATGAAAAATTCGAATCTTGTGGAATCAATGGGGTCGTCGTTTCTCCTCGAAACTCCTTGCTGAGATTCCACCTAAGGATTTATGCGACTCTTCTTCAAGCGGGTGAAAAACTCACGCAGAAGTTTTTCCCAAAAGTAAGTTCATGGTTCCTGGCAAAGCACTGGAGATTAATCTCGCAAAGCTTTCAGCTTCAACATCATGAAAGTCCTTTTACACATGTCTTTCTGTTTTGTGATCGAATACTTGCGAGAGGATTAATTCCCGCTGCTATCCTTTTTGCGAAACGCAATCAACTCCCTATTATCATTCCTCCACATGGACATGTTTCCGACATTCCATCAGTCATCGGTCAAAGAAAAGATCCCCGTTTTGAGTACGATCGATTACCTAGAGAGTTGAGAGAATTTGCAGTCCCTTTCAACTCAACAGAGACAGGCAAGAAAGTCGTATTTTATCCGGAGAAATACTTGCGAACGTTGGCAAGCTTAGGAATTAGACATAGCAATCCCTGGGTTATTGGAGCTAGTCATGCCGATGCACTCATGGTGGATAGTCTTTATGAGAGAAAGAGATTTATTGAAGATAACATGACAGCTCAGAAGATCTTTGTCACAGGCCAGCTGGTACATGATGAAATCTATAGGCAAAAGCATCAAAGAGATGAAATACAGATTAGGCTCCGACAAAAGAATAATCTGCTCCAGGAAAAAGCAATCATTTTCCTGGCATTGCCTCAGCTGCTTGAGCACGGCCTAACGGATCACAGTCGACACTGGGAAAGCCTAAGGGCTTTGCTCGAAACTCTCGCTCCCTGGAAGGACCAGCTTGTAATTTTCCTCCATCCGAAGATGGACGTTAAGACATATGAACAATTTATACTGCCACTTGGCTTCAGGCTGGAGCGTTCCCCTATTCTCGATTTAATTGTAGCTGCTGATGTATTTTTAAGCGCTAGCTCTTCCGTTATTCAGCCTGCTGCGAGTGCAGGCATTCCTTGTCTAGTGCTAGATTTTTATGGGCTTTCGACTCGTTATTACGATAACAACGAGTCCCTGCTACAGGTAAAGGAATTAGCTTCGCTTGCAGGTATACTGAAGCCTTTAGTTGAAAATGAGGTGTTAAGAAAAATGCTATCGCAAAAGACCGCCGAGAAGTCACAAGAGCTATACGGAGTGATTGACGGTCAAGCGTTTGAACGGATAAAAAATGTTACAACAAACTTTTCTGGCGAGCGATAAAAACAGCTTCGGCTAACTCCAGGTCTTCCAGATCATCAATATCTATCGAACTCAATTTATCCATAGTATAACCAAGCGTTTTTCCGCCCCAAATATAATCTGAGATTTTACTAGCTCGAGTTATATAGATGGCTGCGCCATTGCGGCACCATTGGATAGGCTTCTCCTGGCGGCGCAGAGAAGCGTTTGCCTCAACTGGAACAAACCACCTATCAGACTTCAGCATAAGACTCGTAGATGTCATGTGATGAGGAACCCGCAGCACGCTTACTAATGAGTCGGCTTCATTATCGTTAGAAAACAGTTCTATCGCTTCTTGAATGTGTCTTTCATTTCTCAGGGGAGAAGTTGGCTGCAGAGTAAGAATGGCGTCTGCATTAAACCCTTTGTCTTGATAGGATGCATGGACATGCTGAATGGCAGGAAGAGTTGGCGTGTGGTCTTGCGATATTTCTTCTGGCCGCATGAGAACTTCTGCTCCCATGCTTAAGGCAGCGCCAGCAATCTCTAGGCTATCCGTCGAAACAACCACATGTTGAATTTTTTCTGAATCCAAAGCGGCTTTAATCGTCCAATAAATAAGTGGCTTCCCTCCCAGGGAAATTAAGTTCTTCCGAGGAATACCTTTTGAGCCTCCACGTGCCGGAATGACTGCGAGTAAGTTCATTAGTAGCTAATCACTTTCTGAATTTTGGGGTTCACTTTAGCCAAGATGTTAGCGATTTGTGTTCCCGCGCTCCCATCACCATACAAAGTATCCAGAGTATAATGTCCATGCTCGGTTTGGGTTTTAACCGCTTGGTAAATCTTCTCAGCATCGTTTTCAACATTTATGACGTTCTTTCCACATAAACGACTTTGTTGTCTTGTTCCCAAGTTAACGACAGGTGTTCCGATCAAAGAGCCCTCTCTGACACCACTGGAAGAGTTCCCGACAAGACATGCTGTTGAATTCATCAAATGAATATAAATCTCAACGGGTAAGTCCTTGAACACGTGTAACCATGTCGGTTTATTCTTCTCTCGAAACGCTCTTATTGCGCGGGAGACTTCATCCGCACCGGCATCTGAGTTCGGCCAGAGGAGCAACGTTGGCATGCGCAGACGATCAAGAGCGGCTAGTGTTTGCTCCATGTGCTTTCGATTGAGTCCATATTCCGTTGTCACTGGGTGCTGAGAAACAAGAAGAAATTTCTGGGTTAAATCTAAAGTTGGGCCGACGCCACCATGCTGCTCAAAAATCTTAGCCAATACTTCCGATGAAACTTTATTTTTTATTTCTTTCAGGACCAAATCGTTACGAGGGCATCCCACGTTGAAAACAAATTCAGGATTTTCTCCCATCCTGATGATTCTCTGGCGAGCATCGTCATTCGCAGGAAAATGAATGTGCGCAAATTTTGTTATGGCATGCCTAATTGATTCATCAATCGTGCCGGTGACCTCCCCGCCCATGGTATGAGCAAGTGGTATATTCATATAAGATGAAGCAATCGCGATAGGGAGAACATCGTAGCGATCACCAACGACAACAACAGCATCTGGTTTGAGATTATCTAAAGCGGTTGAGGCTTCAATCAACCCTAGACCGGTTGTTTTGGTCATTGTTAAAGGCGTCTCACCCTCAACAACGCTAAAGAACCGGTAATCAACCTTAAATCCATCTTTTTCAATGATGTTAACTAGCTCTCCATACCGGTCCAGCACACTCGCGGCTCCAGCCAGGACCTGCAGCTGCAAGCCCGGATGATTCTTAATCGCTTCAAGTATGCTCTTCCCACTCGAATAATTCGCCCGACCACCAATGTAGACACAAATTTTCTTTTGGGGGTTCATACGAGATCATCCCAAGTAATTTTTTTATCAGCCGCTATACTTCTCTTTAACTTTCTCCCTACAACCTCTAACCAGAGCGCTGAGCTGATTCCATCACCGGGTTTTTTAAAAGCTAAATCCTTCTCCGTTAGTATATGGCCTTCGTTTAGAGGGAGGCTCAAAACGATACTTTTTTGAAATGTATTTTTCATATCGCCCATTTCATTTTGGGTCAGCTGATCCTTGTCAGTTGGTGAACTACGCATGATCCAAGCTTCAGTCACTGACTCACAAAAATCTTTGAATTGAGAAGGCTCCATCGAGTGCTTAGCATCACTTCCATACATCATCTTAGAAAACGTGAAGTGTTTCTCTATCACTGTCGCCCCAAGGGTTGCAGCCGCGATCCCAGCTGCAGTTCCTAAAGTATGGTCTGAGTAGCCCACCGTGACTCCCGGGAATCTACGAGCAATCTCAGCAAGATTGTTCAGACCGACCTTATCAGGAGGACATGGATAGGCAGAAGTACATTGCATCACACAGATAGATTTGTTTCCACGAAACTCATTTACTGCAAGCTCAAGCTCTTTCCACGTACTCATTCCCGAAGAAAGCAATACTGGCTTGTTTGTTTGGGCGACTTTCCTGAGTAATGGCAGATTCGTAATCTCGCCAGAGGGAATTTTGTAAGCGCTGACATTTACTTCTTCCAAGATGTCGACTGCTTCAAGTGCAAAGGGAGAAGACAGGAAGAGTACTCCACACTCCTTGGATTTAGCTGCCAGGCTTTTCCATTGTTCTACGGAAAAGCTCGTACGCTTAAAATAAGCCAGTCGCGGCTCAGCTTTAAAATAAGCAGGGGCAGGTGCATCGATCAAGGTTTCAGCTTCAGCAACATGGGTTTGAAACTTCACCACATGGGCCCCACTTGCGGCTGCAGCTTCAATCAACCTGAGTGCATTACCAAAAGATCCATCATGGACAGAACCAATCTCGGCAATGATCAAATTTTGAGCAAAATTCATAACTCTCCCTCGGTGGAAAAGCATTATATTGGCTCAATCCTAAAAGGTCTAAATTAGATTAGGGGTACCCTCTATGCCACAGCGCACTCACAAATGGAGGCAAGCTTCCATGGCATCTACAAGACTAGAAACACTCTTAGAAAGCTCCATTTGTGTCCTGCCGCGATACATATCAAATGAAAATGTTCCGTCAGAAAGTGAGCCACAAAGCCCCTCAAGGTAGGAATTCATGTCGACTGCGCGGGGTGGCTGAGCCAGGTAACTCCTCAGCGATTCCGACTCTACGAAACGATGCACATATTCATGGGAGCTATACCAAGGATCGGCAAAGGCTACGACCTTCTTGCCTGCCAAAAGTCCCTCAAATCCAGCTGTCCCCGTAATGACTGCCACGGCAGAAGACCTAACAACCAGTGATCTTCCTTCATATTCCATGGGTGCAAAGATCACATGAGGGATTTTCGAAAGCTTATCGTAGTATGACGCATCCCGAACAAGGTGATTAAGCGCCCGAAGGGAGAATTGATACGGGTGCTCTTTCACTACAATCTTCCAGCCTTCGGGTAACGACTCAGCAAGAGTCGATAAGGCGATGAGCTGACTTGCATAGGCCCCACCTAGGGGACAGGTCGTTTTTTCAGGCTGGAAGTGCAAAGGAAAGAATATGAATTTTTCAGGAAGCTCCTGGTGGGAGCAATTGGCTTCGTAGGCCATACGGGCATCACAAATAATTTTGAAATTATTTAAATCATCTAGCAGCCTGCGAAAGCGACTAACTTCACCGATCAAAGCATAGCGAGTCGCCGGCGTCTTGGGATATCTGTTAAGTACAAAATTTCGGAGGATTCCATAAAGTTTTGAAAGATTACTCATGTACCCTAGAGAAACTTGCTGAGCAGCTAATCTCAAATCTTCTTTAATGAGGTAGCTCGACGAACTGTTGAGATTATCCAAGCTGGTTTTAACAAACTCCTTGTACTTTGAGGGTAGTTCTTTTGCTGGCTCATTCGTGAGCTTAACTGGAGAGCATATCGTGTCCGCACAAAATATTGTATCAGGAATGTAGGTACATTCTTGGATAATGGTGGGGATATTGCAGGCTTTTGCAACGACATACCCAACGT
>JAIXOY010000252.1 GCA_027486525.1 Pseudomonadota bacterium | reverse complement strand
GCGATCCGGGGCCACTATAAGAGGAAGGTGAAGTAGACCAACCTCGAAAGTCATAACCTTTTAAAACTGCCCTACTTGCGTGGTGATCAAATGAATCAACATAGCAGTGTCTGAAACTCAATATCGGTTACAGCAAGAATTGAGTCTTTGTGCGGATGAAACAATTCTCAAGATACAGATTACGTTTTCAACGCGAGGCTTCTTCGCGGCGAAAGTGGCACCATGTATGTCGCGGAGTTTGCAAAACTTCTTGAGACTCCACTGACACACACGGCTATTGAAAAAACTTTACTATCAAATGGCTTCTCGCCAGAATTTCGAAAATTAAAAAGGGCGGATGCACTATGAAAACAATCTCTCTCCTCTTACTGAGCTCATTGATTCTCATGGGCTGTGCCTCAGAATCGAACCAGGCCCTGAAAGTCAGTCAGTCAGAGTCGGCCAGTACAGCGTCGCAGTACCAAGGCCCTAAACGCCCGATCATGGTTGGGAAGTTCGATAACAGAAGCGGCTTCATGAGAGGCATTTTCGTCGATGGACCTGATCGTCTTTCGAGTCAGGCGAAGTCTGTGCTGATCGGTCACCTTCAGCAGACAGGCCGCTTCTCCGTCCTCGATCGCGACAACATGGAAGAGATCGCCGGGGAAGCGAAGATCGCCAACAAGAAGCAGAATCTCAAGGGCGCCGACTATACCATCACCGGGGACATCGTCGAGTTCGGTCGCAAAGAAACGGGAGATCGCCAATTGTTTGGAGTCCTGGGGAGCGGCAAAAAACAAACGGCCTACTCGAAGGTCACGCTCAACGTGGTTGATGTCAGCACGTCTGAAGTTGTCTACTCCGCATCGGGTGCGGGTGAGTACGCTCTTAGTAACCGTGAAGTGATCGGCTTCGGTGGAACTGCCTCTTACGACTCGACCCTGAACGGCAAAGTGCTCGATCTGGCCATGCGTGAAGCGGTGGATAGACTCGTCGAAGGCATCGAAAAGAAACAGTGGGCGACTAAATAACAATGAAACTATTCCTGCTGCTCCTCCTCACGAGCTGTGCCTCCCAGACAATCTACTATTGGGGGCACTACGAAGAACTCCTCTATACGGAGTACCAAAGTCCGGGTGCGGCGTCGCCCGACATTCAAGTGCTCAAGCTCGAGGAGGATGTGCAAATTGCGAAAAGCAAAAACAAACCTCTCCCTCCCGGGTTCTACGCCCACATGGGTTACCAGTATTTGCAACTCGGGAAACCCGAAGAGGCGCAGAGAAGTTTCGAAGCCGAAAAAGCGCAGTTTCCTGAATCGGCCGTGCTGATGGATCGGTTCTTAAGCAAGTTCAAGAAAGGCAAAGTGAAATGAACTCAGTATTTCAAATTCTGTTCAAGTCGTTTGCTCTGCTAACACTGTTCGTCGGCTGTGCGACTCCCTACAACTACGAAAATTTCAGGGCCGCGAAACCTCGCTCGATCTTGATTTTGCCGCCCATCAACCAAAGCACAGATGTGAGAGGCACCTACAGCTATCTCTCGACCGTCACGATGCCTGTTGCGGAGAGAGGCTTCTACGTTTTTCCTGTCGCGGTCGTTGATCAGATGATGAAAGAGAACGGACTTCCGTCGGCCAATGAAATGCACCAGGCCTCGATCAAGAAGATCAGAGAAATCATGAGCCCCGATGCCATCCTCTACTTGACCCTTGAAAAATACGGGACAACCTATGTCGTGGTCGATAGCCAGACAACCGTGACGGTGTCCGGGAAACTCATTTCTGCCATCACGGGGGATGTCCTCTGGGAAGGTAAGGCGAGCGCAACACCTAGCTCTTCATCGGGCAACAGTGGTGTGGCCGGGCTGCTGGTCGCTGCGATCATTAAGCAGGCCGTGAGTTCGAGCACAGATGAGGCCCATAAAGTTTCAGCGCAGGCGAACCAAATGCTCTTCAACGGCAAAGACACCGGACTCTTGAACGGGCCCTATGCCCCGAATCCTTACGAGTAGATTCCTTGCAAAGATGTGTTTTAAAAATCACATCTTCTAGGGCCCAAGAACACTTATCTAGTATTTGTTCGTCGTAAACTGACTCCTCATCACAAAACAGGGAGTCCAATGAACATTCTCATCAACACCACCAACCACGTCACGAGCAGCGAAAACTTCAACGAGCAGATTCGCCAGACCATCACCGATGCGATGGGGGGCCACGTGACCCACATCACGCGCATCGAAGTCCATTTGAGCGACGAGAACGGCGGAAAATTTGGACTCGACGACAAGCGCTGCCTCATTGAAGCTCGCATCGAGCACATGAAACCCGTGGCCGTGAGTCACAACGCCGCGAACTTCCTTCTTGCCGTCGAGGGTGCCACTGAAAAATTGCATCGCTTGATAGAGCATGCTGTTGGCCGGCGCGAAAGCCAACGGGATCACAAAAACTTGAACGAGCGTTTATCGGGTGAAGGATTCGAAACGCAAGATCTTACTTAAAGTGACCTTTGAGCCCTAGGCCAAAGGAAATTCCGCTGATCGCCGACGAGTCCTGCGACCACTTCTGCTCCCAGGCCCGGTAGTCGAGCATCACAAAGAGCGCTTCGTTCTTCGTGATGTAGTTGAGCACGTTCACCGCCGCGCGCGTGTGACCGAAGGAACTCGGTTCATCTCGATCAGAGCTGAGGAAGTGCGCCTGGTAGAGATACTGCAGGGCCAGGTCGACTTGCCAGCTAGGCCCGAGCGCAAACACCACGCCGAATTCGGCCTCCGGACCAAGTCCTGCCGTGCTCTCCACTACAATCTCATCCGTGAGGCGATCACCCATGAACGACGGCACGCCGAGGTAGCCAAGGCCTAGCCCGTAGTGGAATCTCCCACGTTGAAAACTCTTCACCGCGTTCATGGTGTAGCTCGCGTGCGTGAGCTGCCCCGAGTCCACTCCGGAGGAAAGATTCATGAGAGAAAGATTGAACTTGTGCAGCAGCGAATTCAGCCGGGGCCGCAGATGCAGATCGAGGTTCACGCCGAGGCTCGTTAGTTTTTTCTGTGCCAGCGAGGTGTCGGTCGAGATGTTTTGGCTATCGTAGAGGTAGTTACCAGTGAGGATCGAAAGGTAGTACTGCGTTTTCCAGTGCGCCAGCGCCGGATCGACGGAGATGACTTCTTGTCCTTTGCCCTGCGTGATCTCTTCGAGCTCCACCTTGTCACCGCTGCGGGCGATCTTCACGATGCTCTTGTTCGAGTCGAGGTAGCCCTTGGCCTGCGCCTTGATGGTGAGCGTGGTGGTACCCTGGCGCAGAATTTTCTTGCTGAGGGCCACGGGGGATTTCTTCACCCGCAAGCGATTGTTCTTCTGCCCTGGGCCTTCCGGCGACAAGTAGTCGACCTCGTAGATTTCCGCCTTCGGCACCTTGGTCCAGGAGAGCGTGATCTTTTCTCCGAGAGTCAGTGCCACCACGGGAGCTTCGAGTTCACCACCCACGTGGTTGAACCCGCGGAAAGTGGCCTTGGGCCACTCGCCTTCGCTGCGAGCGGCTTCGTCGGCTTCGAGCGCAAAGACAAACCAGCGATAGGTTCCGAGGGATCCGAGAAAGGCACTTGCTTTCAACTCCGTCGTCTTTGTATCAAGCACGACACTGTCGCTTGGCCCAAGTAAGACGACTTGGTAGGCGCTCGCCCCTTCCACTTCACCCCACTCAAGATCGATCTGATCAGTGCTGAGCTTATCCTCAGGAACTGGCCGCAGGAGCTGTGGGTTCTTGAGGCGAATCTTCAGCGGAATCTCGTCGCTCCACTCGCCCGGCACACCCCGTGTATCAAGGGAGCGGAGACGAAGAGAGTACTTTCCCGAAGGCACGGGCCGCGACCACACCGGTGTGTCGGTCTTGAACTTCCCCCGTGGCGACTTCGCCCCGGCAATGTCTTGAAAGAGTTCGAGCTCGTAGCTCTTGGCCCCGGGGACGGCGTCCCATTCGAGGTCTACCCAGCGCTCCTGCGCAAACACGAGCAAGGGCGAAAGCAAAAAGAAGCACAGAAAGATGAACCGTTTCATCGTACTTTGATCCCTTTGAGTTTCGGCGCCGGCACGCGGCTCTTCTCCGGAACTTCCAGTTGGAAGATTCCACTTTCACTGGTTCGTTGGTACTCGTCAGTGAACTTCACACTCAGTCGATACTGGCCCGGCAGCAATCCCAAGAACGCGAGATTCGCATCGGTGAACCTTCTTTCGTCGATGGTTTTACCGGCCACGTCTTGAATCTGCGCGATGGCAAGCCAGTTCGCTTTCATGTTTCCCAAACTCACTTTTAGATCACCTTGCGCGTTCGCCAGAAGTTTTTCCACCGGACGGCCCAGCACAGGTGCTGGTGGCACCGGCGCTTCTTGCACCACGAACTCGAGCACGGAAGACTGGGCCTTGATTTCGTCATCATCCGACAGCGCTTTCACCTGCGCATAGAAAACTCCGTCCTTCGGAATGCGGTACGGAAAATCCGTTTCGCGGACCTGAAAACGCTCCGCGAGTTTCATGTCGCGCGTCTGAGAGATACTGAACTCCGAAGACCCGGGCATGGCTTTCTGCCAACGAAAGATCACGATCGGAAGATCCTTCAGGTATAAAAACTTCTGCTCGCTCATGAGCCACTTGATCTCGCCGCGGTTCTTCAGGGCGAAGGTGCGACGGATCGGC
>JAIXOY010000268.1 GCA_027486525.1 Pseudomonadota bacterium | reverse complement strand
TGAGGGTGAGAAGCGTTTGTCCCTGGGTGCTCTTTTGGCGAGAGAGGTCCTTCTCGTTAGGAGCAAAGCAACGTCCGCCTTGCGCGTCCCAGATCAGCAAACTGTCATAGGATGGCTTACTAAAACAATCCGAGAGTACTTCTGGCATGTAATGAACGCTCAACGGCCCGAGCTGCGTGGTGCTTTCAAACTCTGAGCTCGGATGGAGACTCATGATGAAGGTCTCGCCGAAGTTATCGTTCTTAATGCGGTATTCGCTAGAGTGAAGACGAGTGGTGTCGGCCATCTTGTCTTCGAGCCATGTCACGACGTCATCGGCGAAGGGAATAAAGCGCAAAACCTTAATGCCGCCGTCCCATTCAAAGTCGACCCGGTGCTCGCCGTGAGAATAGGGAAGATCAAGCGTGACTTCTTTTTGATCTGCCGGGAACTGCAGAGTGAGCTGATCGCGACTGAGGCTGACTTGGCGGGCAGGGGTATTGGGCGCGAGAGTGAGATTGCCATCCACGCCGGCCTGGTAAGTGATGAAAGAGCCGAGAAAGAGGATGAGAAGACCGAGGTGAAGAACGTAAAACCCATAGAGATGACGCTTCATCGGTAGTCGTTGCAGGGTCGCGGTGAGAATACTCAGGAACATGCAGAGCTGCAGAGCCATGAAGGGAAGCGACTTGTAGACTAAGCGATTGGCGTAGTCGGTGCCATGGTACGACTCCATGAAGGTGCCATAGGTCAGAGAGGCCGCAAAAAGAAGAATGATTGTGACTGCGAATTTGACGTGACCGAGCCACTTGGCGAGCCAGGCCTGGCCGGCTAAAAATTTGTTCCACATAGGTGGATAAATGTGTCACGGACGGGGGGGCTTGTCGATGAGACGACAAGGGCCGTTTAACGTTTTTGCCACCAGGCCAGCAGGCTAAATAAAGCGTAAAACAGGGCCTGGTGCACGAGATAGATTTTCAGGGCATGGCGTCCCAAAAAATCGAGCACAGGATTGGGTTCAGGGTGCCACCGTTGGAGCAACCAGGGGCCTGTCATGAGGCCCAGTAAAACCACCCAAAACCACGGATAGGCCGGGATAAAGTCCATGGATTGGTGGGAAAAAAAGCTCCCCATCCAGACGATGTCGTAATTCAGGCCGTATTGACCGAAAAGGATCGCAACAAAAACAGGAAAGCGTGCCCACCGAAACTTCATAAAAGGTAGCGCCAAAAGACTGACGGTGGCTATGCAATGAATCGTGCCAAAATAAATCCACGAGCGCGGAAAAGTAAAATAAGTGACGGCAGTGATGAGGAGCGCGATGGCCATGAGCTTGAGCCAGCGTTTCCAGAATGAGGGCCACTTGATGACTCTCCCGTGAGTAAGCTCTAGCGCCGCCCCCACACACCAGAGAAAGATAAACACGATCAAGCGCGGGAGCGCGAACCAAAACCCGTCTTTCATGGAGGTGGAAACATGGCCAAAAAGCCACAGATCGTAGGTGAAATGAAAAATGAGCATAAGAAAGACAGCGAGTCCGCGAAGTGAGTCGAGGGCCGTCGAGCGGTGGTTCATGGTTTTCTCATGTAACAAAAGAAGGGCTGGTTCGCCGTAAGTGTGACTTCGCCATGGCCTTCATTAGAAAGGAGGCGCGAGGATAAAGAGTCCACTTGCGTAGGCGCCAGAGGAAAGCGACAGGCCCCGTCTATCGAGAAGAGTGTCGGTAGCGGAGAAAACAAAGAGAAGAGGCCTTGCAGGGCCAGCGTGTGGCGACCGGCCGGGAGCCCCAGCACTTGGTACTCGCTGTCAGTATGAAAACAAACCTCGCCGCCCTCTTTCATCAATCGCGCATGGAGCTCGCCGAGGTTGATCACTTGATGATCAAAGCGTCCGCCCCAAAAACCGTAGAGATGAATGGCGAGAGGACCTGGAGGCAAGTGCTGAAGGGCCAGCGCGAGATCGCTGGCGTCTTTATCCACGGGGAAAACGAGATCCAGGGGAAGGGTCGGCGCCAATGAATCGCCGTCGCCCAACGTGAAGTCATATTTCTCTGCCGGCGCTTTATTGCAGCCACCGTCGACCCCGAGAACAGGGAGTAAGGGCCATTCCGTGGGAAAAGATTTGGCCATCGGCCCCACCAGAACCACACTTTTGTGCTGCTGAACTTTACTAATAAAGGATTGGAGCTTGCTCTGATACATGCGTCCATTTTATCCTGCACTCTATGGATTGGTCATCACGCGCGCAAAAAACTCTGCAAAACGCCCAATATTCTCTCGCGAAAATCCCAGCAGGGTGGGGTGAGTGTCATTTGAATGACACCCGGATCGTGTGCTGGCAGGGACGTGAACAGTGCGAGGGGTGGGGCTATTTGGGGGCCTGGACAGAGGGAGAAAAGGCGATTTTGGAGGCCTTGGGGCAACTTTTAAAAAATAAATTGTGGTCTACCATGCAGGAAATTTCCCTGCGCGAAGCTGAGGCCTGGCTCCGAGATCGCAATTCTCAGGCCGCTTTGCCGGAAGATTCCTACCAAGAACTGCGAGAGTTTTGGCCTCATTTACAGCAAGCGATCAGAGAGTGGTCCAGCGGCGGAAAAGTTCTACGCGACTACCGTTTTCCCTCTGAGAAAACCTTCGCATCTCTCAGTTTGCCTGAGAAGATTCAGCAGCTTAAGGCCTTTTTCTCCTCTGAGCGCATGAGTGGATTTTATCGACAAGGCGGTCGCCTCGAGGTGCTCGACGTCGATGGAATGACCGTTTATGTAGCGCTTTTTTGTGGCACGATTCCACCAGGTGCCTTGCTGGATTGGCTGCAACTAACCCTCGCCGAAACCTTCCGTGAACCGGCATTAAATCTTGTTCCAGAAGAATTTCCCTCGGAGTCCCCCTAAAAAAACAGTTTGATTAAGTGAAAAACTTATCTATAGAATCTATTTCATATTGATTCACTCAGAACTGTAGAGAGCATAATTGGAAAAAAATTTGGTATTTAAAGAAGTGAAGAAAGAAGATGAGGTCATCGCGATCTCGAATTTCGACATCCAAGTCTTTACTGATTCACAAGATCTCCAATGGAACATAGATAACATTCGCCGCGAGATGAAGGGCGGATGGAAGCTTTACTCTGTCACTTACGGCCCGGATACGGTCGCTGCCTTGTTCATGAAAACCGATAAAGAGTCTCTCTATACTAAGAACACGCCGATCAAGTTGGCGTTCCAAGGGAACGGGTTCAGTCATCGGATTAAAGATTTCTATGAGCGCGAAGCCAGTCGTCTGCAATTGAAGCGCGTGGTGAACTACAGTCCCGTCGATAATTTTCGCATGATCGCCCTCAACGAGTCCCACGGCTACCGCAAGACGGGGAATCAGCTGGGAGTGAGCTCGTCTATTGTCGAATGGGAAAAAGTTGTGAGTTAATAGGTTTCAAGACCTAAGTTTTTATACACACGGGTAACCAAACGGTTCCCACTTTAGGAGGATTATTCCATGGCTAAGAAGACAACGAAGAAAGCTACTGCTAAGAAAGCAACTGCTAAAAAAGCAACTGCTAAGAAAGCAACTGCTAAGAAAGCAACTGCTCCAAAAGCAACTGCTAAGAAAGCAACTGCTAAGAAAGTAGCTGCTCCAAAGAAGAAAACTGCTCGTAAGCCAAACGCAGCTTTCATGAAGCCTTTGACTCCATCAAAAGAGTTGGCTGAGATCGTAGGCGCAACTCCATTGCCTCGCACTGAAGTTGTTAAGAAGATCTGGGTTTACATCAAGAAGCACAATCTTCAAGATGCAAAAAACAAGCGCCAGATCCTCGCTGACGACAAGCTGAAAGCTGTTTTCGCTGGCAAGAAATCTGTTTCTATGTTCGAAATGACAAAGCTCGTTTCTAACCACTTGAAATAGTCGCCACGAATCACTCAACAGATTGATTCACGACAAGGGCCCCTTCGGGGGCCCTTTTTTATTTCGACGAGGTCGACTCCGGCTCCTGCCTCTCGTCGACATACCGGTCATCCTGACCATAAGGCGGCGCCTGGCTAGTCAAAGCCGCATTGGTTCTTCAGTGATTTACAGCGAGAGCTTAAACGTCTCAACTGTTGCAGTTGGAAGAAGGCCCTTCTCGCGGCCTGCAAGTTCGAAGAGTTCATGACAATTAGTGGCCGGATTCCCCTGCGGAAAGCGCCGCTTCCCCCCAAAAAAATCCACGCAGGTGCGTGCATAAAAGTCGAGATACTCAGGGAAGTAGCGTTGCAGGTGGCGCGCCACCGTCCGTCGCTTGGCCACATCGAGATCCATAAAGAGATTGCCCGGGAGCGGGTGCCACTTCTTGAGGACGTCCATGATGGCCTCACGTTGCAGCGGCAATCCTGCCAGCTCTTGCACACGATTCCAGGCCAGGTTGAAGGTTTCTCCTCGGGCAGGAGAGCCTAAAAGGTAGTGCACCTGGAACAAATCTTTTTCCAGCGGCGTCAGCGCCTGCTGCGATTTGAGAAGCAAGTAGGAGAGTGTAAGGGTATCGGTGTCTGCACCCACTTGCCATTGAGCGTGGGCGGTTGGAACCAGTGCTGGCCAGCAGTCGCGATGGGCAAGCTCGCTCATGACTGTGCTAAACGGTTTCCCTTTAATGTTATTCAGCCACTCCTGGCGTAGCGATTCCCATACCACCTGCTGCACTTCGGGTTTCCTGCATTGCAGTTCCGCCAAAGGAGAACGGATCACGGGTTTAAGCAGAAAAAGCGGCGTCACCAGGGCACGTGCACGGTGGGCTGGATTCTCAACATCTGGAGCGGAGAGGGGGAAGCGCGGAGAAAGAAGTGCCAATAAGCGGCCAGCGAGATCAGGTTCTTGGCGGTCAATTTCCCAGAACGTAACGACGTCTTGCCAACAGGGGGAGCCAGCAGTTGCGTCTTCGTTGAAGCATTGAGTAAACCAACGCATCGCCAATTCTTGGCGCTTGAGGCGAAAAAACTCGTTGGACTTAAGCACGCTCCAACCCGCCAGTTCTTCCATTTGCTGGTAGTCCGCACGTTCGAGTCGGTTCTTGCTTAGAAATGACTTGAGAAGGCTTTCTCCCATGTTCTGGACCATGGTCTTCCAGTAGTCGTTGCGCTCCGAGGGGCGAATGTCGAGAGCATGACTAAAAAACTCACCGAACGACTGCTCTTTTTCCAGCGCCTCAAGATCCACCATGGAATACGCTGCAGCTTCGCTTCGCAAAGAGAGCGTCAGGCAAAGCAGCGCAATAGAAAGAGAAAAAAAGAACTTCACATACAGATGTTAGACCGGTGATTTTGCCTGGTCAAACGGCTTTGCGAATAAGCTAGGGCAAGAGTAAACTGAGCGCCTTAAGCTAGCTCTCTGGAGGCCCCTATGTCTGCTACCAATATGGCGGAAGTCTATACGATTGTGCGCAAGAATCTTGATCAGGGCTTCGAGCTGATCACGCCTGAAGATTACCTCCCCTGGTTGATGAACGACGGTGCTCTGGCGCCTGAGCTCGCAAGCTTTCTCCTCGACCTCAAGCGAGTGGCCCCCAGCGCAGGCTTTCGACGCGAGATCTCTGTGCGCGGGTTCCCGGTCCTTTTGGGGGTTCTGCCGAGCGAAAAGAAGATCTACGCGGCCTCACGTCGCTTGTCTCGCGAACTGACTCTCCTGGACGCCCTCGAACGGGAAGGACTGAGCTATGCGGACCTGGAGCAGCACGCGGCGGCGATCAGCACGCTCGATGCCCGTCAATTTCCCTCAGAATGGGCCTGGGTCACGAAGACCAATCAGCTGCTCGATTGGCAGGAAGAAGACCGCTGGCGCCAAGTGGAAGAGCTCACTAAGGAAAAGCTCCAGCAGCTGGTGCGGCATGTGCAGTCTTACCGCCCCACCATGTTTGAGCGCGTCTCAGACTGGGGCCTGGGTCTCACGGCGAGCTTTGCCCTCATTCGTATTCACTTACTAAAATTCTTAGCGCTCTTGCCTTCGCTCGACCACGACAAAAAAGGGTTTGAGGTGAAGCGCAACTTGATCGAGTCGTTGCGTCGCTTGCAAGAAGACGATCAGCGCTTGCGTCGCAAAGGAATTAAGATCGGTGGCACTCGACCACTTCCGCGCGCTTACGGGGCCGGACTGAATGTGGCCCTTCAAGTGGTGCGCTTCTTGCCGGCCGGTCTTCTGGCGAGTGTGGTTCGGGCCATGGTGAAAAAAATGGCGAAGCGCTTTATTGCCGGTGAGTCCATCGCCTCATCGGATAAGACGCTGCAGACTCTTCACAACTCCCGCCGCGAAGCGACCCTCGATCAACTAGGAGAGTTGGTGGTGTCGGAAGAAGAAGCCGACGAGTACTTGAAGCGCGTTTTAGCGATCGTTCATGGGCTCAAAGTCCACATCCAACCCGGCGAGCGCAATGGCGCTGGGATCAACAAGGCCCACGTCTCCATTAAAGTCTCTGCTCTTGCCAGTGACTTCAAACCGCACGCCTTTGATTTCACCTACAACCTCGTCGCACCTCGTTTGCGGCAGATCCTTGTGGAGGCCCGGCGCGAGCAGGTCTTCATCAACATCGATGCGGAACATTACCATTACCGCGATTTCGTTTTGCGCATCTATCGTCGTGTGCTCATGGAAACACCCGAGCTCTCCGGCTGGAGTGACACGGGCATCGTCTTGCAGGCCTACTTGCGGGATGGCGCCGCACACTTGAACGACATCGTCACACTGGCGCGCGAGCGCGGCGTTCGGATGCCGATTCGTCTCGTGAAAGGTGCTTACTGGGACGCGGAGACGATTGAGGCAGAAGCTCACTCTCACCACGCTCCGCAGTTCTTGAATAAAGAAGAGTCAGACTTGCATTTCCGCCAGCTGGCAGGAATGGCGCTCGCGCATTCGAACGAGATCCAACTCGCGGTGGGGTCGCACAATTTGCAAGACCACTGCTTTGTAGAAGCTCTCCGTCAGTTGCACTACCCGGCCGCCCCGGCCATTGAGCACCAATGCTTGCACATGACCTACGAGGCGCTTTCCCACGGCCTCGCGGACATGGGCTGGCCGACACGAAACTACATGCCGATTGGAAATCTTTTGGTGGGCATGGCCTACCTCGTGCGTCGGATCATGGAGAACTCATCGCAGGTGGGGATTCTCACCATCATGCGTTCACATAATAAGAAGGAAGCCTTTCAAACACCACTGGCGACTCATCTAGAGAAAATCCAACAAGGCGTCTTGGTGCGCGATGACCTCGAAGCGCGGCTAGATTCCGGCTTCAAGAACTGCACACCCACGCGGCTCTATGTTCCTGGCGAGCTGACAAAGTTCGAGGGGATTTTGAACGCCACGCGAACGAGCATTGAAGGAAAGCAAACGGAACTCAAGAACACTCCAGGAGATAAAATTCCGTGCAGCTCTCACCCTGATCTCATCGTCGGAGTTGTCGCCGAGACACTGCCAGGTGTTGCAGGGAAGACGGCGGAGGCTTTCTACCAAGGCATGAAAAACGGTAACGGCTGGACGGAAAAACCTGTCGCTTGGCGCACGGGTGTGATCTTAAAAGCGGCGGATAAGATGTGGCAACAGCGGGATGAGCTAGCTGCTTTGATCGTGTTAGAGGCGGGGAAGACTTGGGGCGAAGCCATGGCGGATGTGGATGAGGCCATCGACTTCTTGAATTTCTATGCACGGGAAGAGCTGCGCTGGAAAGATATTCTGAAAACTTCGGTTCCCCGCGGCGTTACCGCCGTGATTGCACCGTGGAATTTTCCTCTCGCGATTCCTTGTGGTATGGCGGTGGCACCTCTGGTTGCCGGGAATGCCGTGATCTTAAAGCCCGCGGAGCAGACGCCGTTGATTGCCCGTGAACTCGTAGAGCTTCTTTACGCCTGTGGCGTTCCGAAAACGGCCTTGGCGTTTCTGCCCGGTGACGGGGAACGGGTCGGCGCCCCTTTGGTGCAAGATCCTCATGTGGCCACCATCGTCTTTACGGGCTCAAAAGCAGTGGGACAGTGGATCTATCGGACAGCTTCGTTGCAGCCGATTGTTCATCCGATGACCGGCGCGATGCTGACGAAAAAAGTCATCACCGAGATGGGTGGCAAGAACGCCATCATCGTTACCAACAACTGCGAACAGGATGAAACCGTTTCGGGGATTCTCTACAGCGCCTTTGGACATGCTGGACAAAAGTGTTCGGCCTGCTCTCGCGTACTCGTGGATAGCGAAGTGAAAGACTCGTTGCTCGTGCGCTTAGTGAAAGCGATTGAAGACTTAGAAGTTGGCCCGGCCACTTCGCCACAAGTGATGGTGAATCCGCTCATCACGGCCGCCGATCAAGCGCGCGTGCGTGCGGCGGTCAAAGCCGCCTGCGAAGAAGCAGCCACTTATGGTGGTAAAGTCTGGGTCAATCGCTCGATGGAAGACCAGGGCACTTTCGCGGTAGGCCCCGTCTTGATTGAGTTGCCGGCCAGTAGGGCCAGTCATCCCGATTCCTATGCACAGAGGGAGATCTTCGGTCCCGTCGTTCACATCGTTCCGTACAATGACCTCAATCAGGCGGTCACTCTCTTCAACAGCACGGAGTACGGTCTCACGGGTGGAATCTATGGTCAGTCCCAAGACGACATCGATTACCTTACCCAAGAATTGCGCTGCGGAAATCTTTACGTGAACCGTCCGAACACGGGTGCGCGTGTGGCGATCGAACCATTCGGTGGCTTTAAACTTTCCGGCACAGGTCCCAAGGCCGGCGGGGTGGATTACATGGGGCAGTTCCATGTCGAAGCGAGCGCCGACACGAACTCAACTCCGGTGAATTGGACGAAGGGCAGTGGTTTCCGTTTTGAGATTCCGCATGCGAGTGGTCTCTCGAAAAATTCACGCCAGGCACGCTGGGTGAAGTTCGCACAAAATATGCTCGCCCGCTTTGAAGCACTGACCGGCGGCGTGAGTGAAGCCGAAAAACGCACCCTCAAAAGTTTCGTGGAGTGGGGCCAAACTCATTGGAGCGCTCACCTGCAGGACGTCCACGCCAACCTGCGAATTCCAGGGCAGATGAGCTACAGCCGCAAAGATCTGGCACGCGAGGCAAGTGTGTTCATAGTAGGGGAGCCCCGTCCCTCTTTGGTTGCGCTGCTGCACCTCTTGAGCGCACTCGCTGCCGGCAGCGGCGTGGCGATCGCTTGCACCAGTGAAGCAAGCTACGCCCACTGGAAAGGTCTTTGTGAGCTGGCGTGGCAGAACGGTTTTGCCAAGGGCAACCTCGAAGTTTATCTCGCGGGCAAAACGGAGCTAAACGAAATTTTACAAAACTCACAGATCAACACGCTCTATATCTCCGGCGGCCCCCAGTTTAGATCTGAGATTCTGGCCGGCGCCTTACCGGCCGAGTCTTTAAAGCACCACATGCGCGCACTCTTGCATGACGGTGAGCATCCGCCGCTCAACCAGTGGGGCCCATGGGTGGATCAGTATCTTCTGGTGCGCTCTTTTGCCGTGAATACGATGCGCCATGGAGCTCCCCTCGAGTTGGGCGTATGAAAATTCTCGTGTGGGGCTGCGGCAACATGGCGAGTGCCTTTGTCCAGGGCCTCGCTCGATCGCACAAAGAGCTCGAGTTTATCTGCTGGAATCCAAGTCCCGCGAAAGCTCGCTCCCTCGCTTTGAGCGTAAGCGGAAGTGTCTTGAGCGATGGGGCCGTATTGCCTGCCGTTGATGCTGTGGTCCTAGGTTTTAAACCACAAAAATTAGCAGAAGCGGCGCCGGCACTCTCACAGCTCGCGGTTGGCACAACCGTGATCTCATTGCTGGCGGCCGTGGATGTCTCGCGGTTGCAGACATTTTTTCCGACGGCCTCTCTTATTCGAGTCATGCCCAATCTTGCGGTGGCACGAGGGCAGGGCGTGGTTCTCTGGCACGGGACTTCTCACATTTGGGCGAAGTATTTTCAAAGCCTAGGCCTCGCCCCGCAGGTCAGCGAGCAGTTGATGGATGTGTACACGCTGCATGCGGGATGCTCGCCGGCGTTCTTGTTTGCCTGGATCGATGAGGCAGCAACATTTGCGGTGAAGAATGGCGGAGAAGCCGAACTTGCGCGGAAGATTTTGATCAAAGCATGGCAAGGGGCGCTGGTGGGATTAGAAAATGATTCCGAAAGCATGGCAGAGAAAATCACCGCGGTGGCCTCAAAAGGTGGCGTCACCAGAGCGGCGCTCGATGGCTTTGCTCAGTGCGCTCCGGATTACATTGAGCAAGGATTTGCGGCGGGCCTCAAGCGAATCCAAGAGCTCAAGTCTTAGTTGGCCGGGCAGGGACTGCTGCCGCGATTGACGGCCGAGACAATCTCTTCGAGGGTACACACACGACGAGAGTCTTGCTTGAGATAGCGCATGACCTCCTCCGAGGCGATCACAGTGCGCTCGTGGATATCATGGAACAGAATGACTCCGGCGTCATGGCGCGAGGCCTTCATTTGCTTAAGAGTTCGTTCAACGATTTCTGAGGGTGCTTGTGCCATCCAGTCCAGCGTATCCACACTCCAAAACACATGGATCATGTTGGCCTTGGCGATGCGCGTGCGAATGTCACCGTTAGAAACCCCTGCACCGTAAGGCAAGCGATAGAATTTCATGGGGCGCTGATGGATGTCGGCGAGGTCTGTTGCTGCTGTCTCTATCTCCCACTGGCGTTGCTCGAGTGAGAGCTTTGGTGTCTGGCGATGAGTATAGGAATGGGAGGCGAGCTCCATGCCGGCTTCGCGAATGGCCTTGGCCACACTGGCGTGCTCCTTCGCCTTAGAAATCAGTTGGAAGAAAGTCGCCTTGAGGCCGTGGACCTCTAGGTTCGCAAGCACCTTCTTTGACGTCGTCGCCCCTGGGCCATCGTCAAACGTCAGTGACCAGACCTTGGCGGGGAACTCTGTGCCCACGATATTGCCTGCCCTTTCAGCGGAAGGAAAGAAGCGCGGAGCGCTCTGCTTGTGTTGTTTGGAGCCTACCAAATCGGCGCGCATTTCATGGGCCAGGTGTTGGTAGTTGCGACGGGCCAGCACCCAGTCTGGGTTTTCTTTTAAATTCTGACGGGCTTTCGCGGTGAGGACGCGCCAATCAAGCTGTAAACTTTTGCGCTCTTGGAGTGGACCAAATTGAGCATTCAGTTCGGCATACAGCGCCTCAAGTGATTTTTTGACGGCCTCATCTTCAACCTTACCTAGATCCAGCAGCACCCGTTTGGTGAACGAAATGAAGTCTTCGTGAAAATGCTGAAACAACAATGCATCCAAATCGGACTTCGCACCTGGAATCGTGATTCTTAGAAGCGCGATATTTTTTAGGCGCTCTTCGATCGAGAGATCAGCATTGAGACCCGCTTCATAGAGCTGATCGCGAAGATCTAAAATACTATGTTCGAGCTCTTCGATCTGAGCGCGCGCCGCCAAGAGGCCGGCATAGTGCGGATTCTCATCCAAGGGGCCGGGACGTGAATCGAGATGTTCATCAAACTGAACCAGAGCTTCGTAGGCCGAGAGTGTCGTGAATTCGATGGTCTGATACTTCGAACGGATCTCTTGCTGAAGATCTTCGGGATTGTATTGGGCATCAAGCGATGAAATGCGGCGGTAGGGATCACTCGGTGCTTTAAACTGAGCGCAAGACGCGATCATCACACCACTCAGCCACAATGCGACCATCTTCATGAGGAACTCCTGAGTAGGCTTGTCGGAGGCCGTGGGTAATTCTTGAGTCTTTTGAGCGGGCTAGCGAGGAAAGAAAGGCCGGCCCTTGTGGTGCTAGGGGTTTAGGTCAATAATATTCGTGGAGGCAGTTGTGGAAGACATACGGTCCATTCTATCGATGTATAAGTCCCGCCAAAAAGGTGATGACGCTTCTTTGCCCGCTCGCGAAGTTCCGGTTGAGACACCGACGTTGAGCGAAATCCCCGATATCTTCTTTGATGAGGTTCTCCCGCACGTGAAACTTTCCCGGGGCGAGACCGTGTTGTTGATGCTTCTGTATCGCCAAGTGTGGTGTCGTGCGAACCTCTATCGCAGTCATGGCATCGGCCCCTTGAACGCCTACCATGAGCTCGCTCGCCTTTTGAACATGTCACAAGATGACGTCATTCACGCCGTTCGCTCTCTCGAGGGACACGGCTTCATTTCTACCATTCGTGCCGGCCAATATTTTGTGCGCAAGTTCTTCACAGAAGAGAACGACGCCAAGTATGGTCAGCACTATGAGTTCTAATCCAGCTTTTCCTTCCCATCGTTTAGCACGCCTTGTTTCTCATTGTGGGGAAGGGGAGATACTTTGGGATATCGGCTGTGATCATGGATTAGCAGGCCTGTTAGCAGGGAAGTCTGGAGCTTTTAAGCATGTCTGTTTTGTAGATCCCTCATCCTTTGTGATCCAAAAACTTAAACAATACATAGGAGCGGATATTCCGATAGGTTTTTCATATTCTATATTTGAAGGAAGAGGTGATCAGATCAACGTCACACTCTCAAACAATGTTTTTCTCATGGCAGGCTTTGGAGGGGTACCTATCATTGAAACTGTCGAAGCCATCCGGAAACAGCTCAAATCTCCTGCTCGCTTTGTCTTGAGTCCCCATAAAAATACTCTCGCTGTCCGCGAATACCTTCACAGAGGTGAGTGGCATCTTCTTTCAGAAGAAATCGTCGAAGAAGCGGGTCAGTTTTACGAGATCCTCCAGTTAGAATCCCGCCCGGGATCGGCCGTATCTTTGTTTGGAACGGAACAATGGGATAGTCCCGCTGGAGAGCGCCGGCGAGAGGACCTCCTCAAGAAGTTGCCTCTCCATAGAAATCCTCAAGACCGGGCCTTTTATCAGCATCTCTTAAGCCTTCAAAATCCCTCAAAAACACCATAGATTTTATTGGCGACGTGCTATGATTAGACATGGCCGTTGATGGGAAAAAGGTAATTTATCTCGGAGATGATACCGCGTACTTCAAAGTACTCGTCGCG
>JAIXOY010000181.1 GCA_027486525.1 Pseudomonadota bacterium | reverse complement strand
GGTGGGACGAACCGTCAGTGGCCGTGGAGTGAATTCTGAGCGCGCCCTCAAGGCGGCCCAGTTATCTAAAGAGCTTCCAATTGATGAGGCGATTCGTCTGGCGCTGAGTCCGCTTACTCCCAGCTCAACGTCTTCTTCAACGCCGGATCCAGTGAGAGAAACACCGGACACGTCAGCGCCGCCTGCTCCAGAACAGCCTTCTGCTCCGCAGACAGCACCTGCCCTCCCCACGTCACCTTGACCTTGATCTCGGCGACTTTGCGCGGGCTCGGCTGCATGATTTTTTCTACGTCGCAGCGAGTGCCGGCGATGTCTAATTCCAAGGCGCGCGCCTTGATGCCCATGATGGTGAGCATGCAGCTCGCCAGTGAGGTGGCCAGTAAATCTGTGGGAGAAAAGGCCTGGCCTTCGCCGTTGTTGTCCTTCGGAGCGTCGGTCAGAAGTTGAGCGCCGGAATCCAGGTGCAGAGCGCGGGTGCGAAGTTTACCTTGGTACTCAACGTGCATGATGGTCATAAAAATCCTTTGGAGACAGCATGACCTGTCTCCAAAGGATGTGTCAAAGTCAGTTCACCAAGATTTTACGCGTCACCACTTCCGTTTTGGGAATGGTGATCTCCAGTACCCCATCCGTGAACTTCGCACTGATCGCTTGATCATCGATGCCATCTGGTAATGAGAAGGCACGGTGAAACTTCCCGAAGCGCCGTTCCTGGCGCAGCACTTTGTCTTTGTCATCGCGGGTCTTAGCGGTGCGTGTGCCGCTGACGTGCAGATGACGATCTTTCACCTCAAGCTCGATGTCTTCTTTACGGAAACCGGGAACATCGAGCGCCAACGTTAGAGCACCAACGCTGTCCACTATTTCGCAGGCCGCCACGCTGTTGTCGCGTGCGCCAAAAAAATGATTCAAGTCTGGTTGTCTTAATTCGAACTGCAGCATAAATCCTCCTCGAAGTTTTTACGTCCTAGACACAAGATGGGCGCGTCTTTTTTGGCGTCAAGGTTGTCTAGCTTTTGCCTCAAAATCATGGGAAAATTTCTGCGCATCGACCTTATGAGGAGCATAGAACGTGGCTAAAAAAACCAAGAAAAAAGTTGTGAAGAAAAAATCAACGGTGAAGACAAAAAAAGGCTCTCCTGATCAGCAGGCCATCGAAACATTGGTCGAACTCATCCGAGTCACGAGCACCGTGATACCCGCCGACGTGGATCGCGCGATTGAGAAAGCCAAGGGTGTAGAAAAGCCCAACACCACCGCGGCCTACGCCATGAATATTATTTCTGACAACATCGGGCTCGCCAAAACCAAGAGCCAACCCCTGTGCCAAGACACCGGCACCGTGGTGTTCTACATCTACCATCCACCGGGCTTTCACCAGACCCCGTTCATCAAACAAATTCATAAGGCCGTCACAGCTGCCACCAAGAAAGGTTACTTGCGTGAGAACTCGGTGAACTCACTCACCGGTGAAAACGCCGGAACGAATCTCGGCGCGGGCCATCCGTCGATTCACTTCGTGGAGCACTCGGCGAAAACCCTCGAAGTGAAGCTCATGCTCAAGGGCGGCGGCTGCGAAAACGTTTCCACGCAGTACTCACTCCCCGACACCGGTCTTTCGGCCGGTCGTGATCTCGACGGCGTTCGTAAAGTTGTCTTGGATGCGGTGGTGAAAGCGCAAGGCAAAGGCTGCGGCCCCGGCGTGCTCGGAGTATGCATCGGTGGTGACCGTGCCGATTCTCATGCGCACGCGAAAAAGCAGCTATTCCGCAAAATGGGCGAGCGTTCAAAGATTAAAGAGCTCGCCGCCCTCGAGGTAGAAATTGTCGAAACCTGCAACAAGCTCGGCATCGGGCCCATGGGCTTTGGCGGCACGACGACCATCTTGGAATGTTTGATGGATCATCGTAACCGTGTGCCGGCTTCTTTCATCGTCTCAGTCAGCTACATGTGCTGGGCCTTCCGTCGCCAGGGTGCTGTCATCGATACGAAAACAATGAAACTCAAAAAATGGTTGTACTAATATGATCGAACTCAAATACCCCTTCTCGCGCGACGAAGTTCGCAAACTCAAAGTCGGCGACATGGTGCTGATCACCGGCAAGCTCTTCACCGGCCGCGATGCGGTTCATAAGTACTTGCACGAAGGCCACCCCAGCCCAGTCAATCTCAAAGACCAGATCATCTACCACTGCGGCCCCGTGGTGATGAAAGACAAGCACGGCAAGTACACCGTAACCGCCGCCGGACCCACGACGTCGATTCGTGAAGAGCCGTACCAGTGGCAGGTCATGCGTGACCACGGCATCGTCGGTGTCATTGGCAAAGGCGGCATGGGACCGAAGACACTCGAGGCCTGCAAGCAGTACGGCGCGGTGTATTTTCACGCCATTGGTGGCGCGGCACAAGTGCTCGCGGAACGCATCACTTCAGTGGATGGTGTTTATCTGGAAGAGTTCGGCTCGCCCGAAGCCATCTGGGAATTATCTGTGGATAAATTTCCGGTGGTTGTCACCATGGACTCCCACGGGGGATCACTGCATAAAGAAGTGGAAGAGGCGTCGAAGGAAAACCTCAAACACCTCGTCTAGTTTGCGTTGAAGAGACCGAGCTTGCCAGTGTCCTCGAACTCCCACGGCGCTGGCTTCGTCGGATTTTCCCCTCTAAGGATGGCAAGGTAGTACGCCACCATCGCACTCAAGTCAGTCGTCTCGGCCACCACTTCTCCCACCCACGGTGAGTTGCTGGTGGTGAAAACAGTCGGGAAAGTTGCCAGGGTGAAATTTTGCGGGAAGAGGAAGCCGTTGTAGTTGGAGCCTACGACCGCTGTGTTACCTCGTGCTGTGGCATTGTCCGCAGCGTAGCTTTGAATCAGCGACACGTTTTTGCCAGCTCCAAAGAATCCAGTGGTGCACTGGCCATCGAACTTGAGCTGAACTGTTCCACCCGTATCGTAGCTATCCTGCACCCGGGAGATTTTATATTCCCCGTTGGATTCACTCACGAGCCAGAGGAACTTTGTCGCGGTTACCGTTAAGTCGTTGTTTGAGTCATTGGCAATATCCCAGTAGTCACCCGATACATCAGCAGGAAAGCCTGCAGGAAATCCTCCGGTGATGGTCATCGTATTTGCGGCACAATTCAAAGCCGAGACATCCATGATCTTTCTGCCAGTGGGGAGGAAGTTCGCGACCCCGCTGACGATCGAGTTGTTCGTGCTCACACCACTCACACCCATGGTGAAGGGAAACGTGTTTACAGTCGCATCCGTATTAAACAAGCGCCCGTTCAAGACGGCGCGGATGATCTGCCCATCGTTCATCAAGGCAAGCGTCGTCACGTCACTCACAAATCCCGCGGCGGTCCACTCGGCCTGGGAGTC
>JAIXOY010000205.1 GCA_027486525.1 Pseudomonadota bacterium | reverse complement strand
CTCACGCCAGTAGGTCTCATCGCCGGAAGGGCCCACGAGAAGGAACGTGCTCTCTGGAAAGCTGCGCGCAACCGAGAGGAGGAGTCCCTGGTCTTTCAGTGGAACGACGCGGGAGACACAGATCCACACGGGCCCCGACGCGGTCACAGCGAAGAGTTCTCTTAGTTTGAGCAAGCGGTGGGCACGTTCGAGTCGCGGGAGTGAATTGATGGCGATGCCATTGTCGATCTGATGAACCTTCGTGCGGCGAAGCCAGATCTTTTTCTGGTAGGTGTCGCAGACGTGCGACGCCACGCCGATGGCCGCGTCGCTCATGCGCGTGAAGATGCGTTCGTACCAGGTCGTCACCGGTCGACGGGTGAGGTGATCCATGCCGTGTGCGGTGTGCACCCAGCGCGGAAAGCGGATCAACCCGAGGGCCGCGAGGGCCCGCAGTGGACCGAGATACATGGCCGGATTCAAATCGTGGGAATGAACGACGTCGTAGCCTTTTGATTTTTGCAAGATGGCCCGCAGAAGCCCACGGTCGTAGCCGCCTTTCTTCTGGTAGTCGTTCAGCACTTCGATGCCCAGACTTTTAAAGTGCGGAACCCACGTTTGATCGTCACCATACACGAGCAGCGCGACCTCATGGCCACTTTTCAATTGCTGGAGGACGAGACTCTGGACGAGGCGCTCGAGTCCGCCGACGCCCAGGAGTTGAGTGATGTGCAGTATTTTCATCGCGGGAGAGATATAGCAAAGACGCCCTGCGGGAGTCGTGAGCCGTGTAATAAAGATAGGATAGAATCTTTTTCTTGCGATTTCTTAACGTAACTGCGACTTACCCGGTAACCGGAGAATCGAATGAGATATTTGCTGCTGTTGACTGCACTGCTGATGCTTGCGAGCTGCGCGAGTTCCCCGTCCAATGAGGAGGACTACGAAAAGCTCGTCGACGTCATGGCGCGGGCCGAGACCGAAGCCGGGCGCTCGAAGATGATCAACATCAGCGACCTTCCGCAGTTCGAAGAGACGAAGGATCTCATGGCGCCGGGCTTTTTATTCTCGCTGAGCCATCCCTCCGACGAGCGCTTGACGGGCCGGTTTCGCATCGACCACGAGGGCATCTTGCTCTTGCCCTACAACGTTAAGATCCAGGCCACGGGCCTGACGTTCAAGCAGCTGCGAGAAAAAGTCATCAAAGGTTTCGAGAGCTTCTTCCAGAGCGGCGCCCAGGACACGCGCTTTCGGCTCGTCGAGAAGAAGTACTTCGTCGAGGTCCGGGGCCTCGTGAAGAAGTCGGGCCGCTACCTCGTCGACCGCAACGAATCCATCGACAAGGTGATCTCCAAGGCCGGCGGCATCGACGGCGACATGAAGAAAGATTTCTTCTCCGTCTCGCTGAAGCAGATGAAGCGCTCCTACTCGATCAGCCTCAACCAGTACTACGAGAACAACGTCGCCGCGACGCCCTTCACGTGGACCGGACAGGACACGCTCTTCGTGAATCTCCTCAGCGACGGGGGCAACGGCGACACCGTCGCGACGATCACCGTGCTCGGTGGTGTGCAGACGCCGGGGAAAGTGCTCTACCAGGACAACGCGAGTCTCTTCTACTACCTCTCGAAGTCCGGCGGCGTGATCCCGACCCTCGGGTACAGCGAAGCCTACATCATCCGCACCACGGGCACGGGCCTGCAGAAGATTCATTTCAACATCACGAAGGTCGAAACGATCCCGACCATCAAGCCCCACGACGTGATTCTCCTGAGCGCCGATAAACGCACGCCCACCGACAAGTTCTTCGAGCGCCTCTCGCAGATCAGCGCGGTGCTCACGACGATCGCGTTTTTCTTCATCGCGTTCTAGCATGGAGACTCTCGTGCTTCCGGTCGCCGGCGTAAGCGCACGCCTGTGTGCGCTTCCACTGCCTCTCGAGGTCCGCGCGGAGTACGCCCGTTGGTTGCCGGACAAGTGGCAAAACGCCGTCGAGAAAAGAAAGGCTCAGGCGATCGGAGCGCGCTGGTGTGCGGTCGCCGCGGCCCGTGGAGTAAGTGTTGAACTGACGGCACTTCCGCTGGATGAAGCGGGATGTCCCATCTGGCCCGCTGGTCTGGTGGGCAGCCTCTCGCATTGTGAGAGTAAAGCCGTGGCCGTCGTTTCGACGACGCTCAAAAATCTCGGCGTCGATGTGGAAGAACTCTTCGATCAAAGCAAGGTCGAATTGCTGAGCGACACCGTGCTCACTCCACGAGAAAAACACTCGTTGAGTGCCGACGCCGACCTCGCGCGCTGGCAACTCACCACGATCTTTAGTTTGAAGGAAGCGGCCTACAAAGCGCTCTTTCCTGAACTGCGAGTGTTCATCGATTTTCATCAATTGGAAGTCGATCTGGACCAGCTTCACATCACTCATGAAAGTGGCCACCGGCTGCAAGGACATGTGTCCCAGCAGGTTGGGCATGTGATTTCAGTCGTTTATCGTTAGGAATCTCAACAAAATTCAGCTCTTATCTAAGTAAACTTTTCATGATCACTGCATCATGTCACGTCGCGTTATTAAGAGATGCTAAATTAAGCCATTCAGTTTTAGGAGGATTAGTGCGAGTTCACGAACTCTTCAGTCACACCGTGCTTACCCATGGCCGCGACGTCGCGGTCCGGATGGGTGCGTCTTCTTGGAGCTACGTCGAACTCGAGAATCGCGCTAACCAGTTTGCGCACGCACTCTTAGCGCGGGGAGTGAGCGCCGGTGATGTGGTGGGCGTCAATCTGCCGCGCTCCTTTGATCTCATCGCGGCCTTGCTGGGAATTCTGAAAGTCGGCGCTGCCTATCTTCCGCTTGATCGCAGCTATCCGCAGGAGCGCATCCGCGGCATGATCGATTCCGCTCGTTGTCAGCTGATCATCGGAGAGAATCTTTCTCTCGCTGACGTAGCGTCGTACCCGACGGAACCGGTGTCCGTGCACGAGGGCGAGCGCGCGTACGTGATTTTTACCAGTGGCTCGACGGGCAAGCCGAAGGGCGTCTGCATGGGCCACGCCGCTCTGGTGAATCTGCTGCAGTGGCAAGATGCGAGTACGCCGGGGCGCTTGGTCACTTTGCAGTACACACCCGTGAGTTTCGACGTTCATTTCCAAGAAATCTTCTCCACGCTCACGCAGGGTGGAGTGTTGGTGTTGATCGACGAGGAAGAGCGCAAGAATCCTGCGCAGCTTCTGGCCGTGCTCCAATCTCACGGAGTCGAGCGCTTGTTCCTGCCGTTCGTGGCGCTCTCGCAGATCAGCGACTTCGCTGCAACACAGGCCGCGGACCTGCCGCAGCTCAAGCACGTCATCGTCGCCGGTGAAGCTCTGCGCATCAGCGAGTCGATGAGGAACTTCTTTGCCACCTCGAGCGCACGGTTACATAACCACTACGGGCCCAGTGAAACTCACGTCGTGACGGCGCTCACGCTGCCGCGCGAGCCGAGCACCTGGCCTGCGCTTCCGTCGATCGGTCATCCGATCGCTCACTGCCAAGTCCATCTCTTAGACTCTGAGCAAAGAGAATGTGACGAGGGCGAAATGTATCTCGCGGGAGTCTGTCTGGCGGAGGGGTATCTCTTTGACCCGGCCCGCACCGCCGAACGCTTCATCAACCATCCACGTCTTGGTCGTCTCTACCGCACGGGGGACTGGGCCAAGCGCGATCTGCAGACCCAGGAGTTGCAGTTCCTGGGCCGCCAAGATGGCCAAGTGAAGATCCGCGGTCACCGCGTTGAGCTGGGCGAGCTTGAGGTCGTCCTCAAAACCTTGGGTGTCGACAGCGCCGTCGTCGCGTTTGAAGATGCGGGCGTGAGAGAACTTGCCGCCTTCGTGGTGGGTGAGCATCCGGGGCTGCGCCAGCGCCTGGCAGCACTCGTGCCGAGCTACATGTTACCGAAGCAGGTGATCGCGTTGAGCGAACTTCCCCTCACACATTCTGGCAAGGTCGATCGGCAAGCACTGGTGGTGCCGTCTGGAAACTCGCAGCGGCCCCTTGGGTTGGGCCCAGCCGTGGCCGCGGTGACGAGTGAAGAAAAGATCCTCGCCGCGCTGTTTGAAAAATATCTCAAAGTCACGCCGGTGGGTGTGACGGATCACTTCTTCGAGCTTGGCGGCAACTCGCTGACGGCCGTGAAGCTCATCGCCGAAGCCAACGGGGTCTTAGCGCAGAAGCTTTCTCCGCTCGTCCTCTTCCAGAAGCCCACCATCGCGAAGATTCTTAACTCGCATGCGTCGAAGCGTGTTCAGAAGCCTGCGGTCGTCTCCGGCGACATCGCCATCGTGGCGATGACGGGCCGATTCCCAGGCGCCACGAGTGTGGCAGAACTCTGGAGCAAGATCTGCCAGCAGAAAAACCTGCTCACATCTTTTTCGCGCAGTGAACTCGATGCGAAGGTGCCGGCGGACATCGCCGATGACGCGGCCTACGTGCGAGTGGCAGGACAGATGCCTGGTCACAGAGAATTTGACTTTGAGTTCTTCGGGATGACTCCGCGAGAAGCGGAGCTGATGGATCCCCAGCAGCGCAAGTTCTTAGAACTCGCCCACGAGGGGCTCGAGCTGGCCGGACTGCTCACGCGGCCCGAGCTGAGCATCGGCGTCTTCGCGGGCACCGGGAACAGTCTCTATTCTCAGAAAGTGGCCGAGCATGCTGCCAAGGCGCAGGCCTTCGGCGAGTTCAACGTCATGCTTGGCCTTGAGAAAGATTACGTGGCGACCCGCGCGGCCCACAAACTTAACTTAACGGGCCCAGCGCTGAGCATACACACCGGCTGTTCGACGTCTTTAGTGGCGGTGATTCAGGCGGTGAATTCCTTGCGCCTTGGCCAGTGTGATGCCGCGCTTGCCGGAGGCATCAGCATCAGTGGCACCGAGCTGCGAGGCCACCTGGCCCAAGAAGGCGGCATCCTCACTCATGATGGCGCCTGCCGGCCGTTCGATGCGAGCGCCAGCGGAACCGTTTTCACCGACGGCGGCGCGGTCGTAGTCCTGAAGCGTTTAGCGGATGCCGAGGCAGATGACGACACCATCCTCGCGGTCATCAAGGGCGTCGGTCTGAGTAACGACGGCGCGGATAAGATGAGCTTCACCGCTCCGTCTGTCGATGGCCAGATCGAGGCCCTTAGACGTGCGCAGCTCGATGCGGGTATTACTTCAGTTGACGTTGGCTACATCGAAGCCCATGGTACGGCGACGCCGGTGGGAGATCCGATAGAGATCAGCGCGCTCGAGGCGGCGTTTGACCTGAGTGCGCCCAAGAGCTGTGTCGTCTCGTCGCTGAAGGCGAACGTCGGCCACTTGACGGCGGCCGCGGGCGTGGCCGGTTTAATCAAGGCCGTGCAAGTGGTGCGTGAGAATCTCATCCCGGGCACTGCGAACTTTAAACAAATCAATCCGTTGATTGCGGCGTCACGCTTCGAGTTCACCTCACAGAATAGAACATTTTCCCATCAGCGTCGCATCGCCGGCGTGTCTTCTTTTGGCGTGGGTGGCACGAACGCGCATGTCATCATCGAAAACTACGCGGCGAAAGTCGTGCAAGAAAACTCCGACGTCCAACTCTTCAAGCTCTCCGCTCCGAGCGCGGACCAGGCCGAGGCGTTGCAAAACACACTCCTGAAGAGCGAACTCACGAGCTCCGTGGCGGCGACGCTCGAGCAGCACCGCAAGGCCTGGCCTCACCGTCGTGCCGTCGTGAAAGTCGCAGCCACCACGAAGGAGTTCAGCGGGATCGCGCAAGCGCAGAAGATCGGTTTCGTGTTCGCCGGTCAGGGCTCGCAGCTCAGTGGCATGGGACGCGAACTGTACCACTCGACGGCGTTGTTTAAGCAGGTGGTGGATGAGGCCTGCGAGTATTTGCGGCCCGTCTTAGGATTCGATCTCAAGCTCGCCATGCTCAGCGAGACGCAAGACATCAGTGACACGATCTACGCGCAGCCGGCGATCTTCGTCTTTGGTCTCGCCTACGGAAAACTGCTCCTTTCACGCGGACTCCATCCGGATGTGCTCCTCGGACATAGCATCGGGGAGTACGTCGCAGCGGTGCTGGCCGGTGTGGTGTCTGCGGAAGATGGGTTGAAGATCGTCGCGAGGCGCGCGCAGCTGGCGCAAACCATGCCCCGGGGCGTGATGCTCTCGGTGGCGTCGGATGCCGCGGGCCTAGAGGCCCATCTTGCGGATCTTCCACTCGATATTGCGGCGATGAACAACGCCCGGAATGTGGTGGTGGCAGGGGAGGCGACGGCTATCGCAGTACTCCAGGCCCGCTTAGCTGAAGCTTCCATTGGTTCAATGCTACTGCCGACGTCGCATGCGTTTCATTCCAGGTTGATGACGGGCATGCAGCAGGAGTTCCGCGCCTTCCTAGAAACCATCGACTTCCATCCGCCCGCGCTGGCGATGGTGTCATCGGTGACAGGCCAGCTCGAAACCACGCTCTTCCAGGATCGCGACTACTGGGCCCAGCAGATCACGCGGCCGGTGAATTTCTTCGCGGCGGTGCAGACGCTCGGGAAAACCGCACAGCTCCACGTCGAAATCGCGGCGAAGAGCGTCCTGGCGGCGTCGATCAAAAAGACTCTGCGCGAAGCCGCCGTTCTCCTCGCGTCGGACGCGAGCGGGGCCCTCGCCGAACTTGTCGCCGCGGCCTGGGTGCGCGGTTCGGACGTGCGCTTCTACGAGGACGCACGACCCATCGTTCCTGCACCGACCTACATCTTTAAAAAAACTATTTCATGGCTGTCTCCAGGAGTTCCTATGCAGAATTTATCTTCCATCCAAACTGACATCGCGCAGATCTTCGAAGAGGCCTCGGGCATCGAAGTCGGAGGCTTTTCGGCGGAAACGACGTTCGTCGAAATGGGACTCGATTCCTTGGCGCTCACGCAGATTGCGCTCAAGCTGAAGAAGAAGTTCAACGTCGCCATCACGTTTCGCCAACTCATGGAGAACCATTCGACCCTGACGGCGGTGACGAAGTTGCTCGCGCCCCACGCGCCAGTTGCGCCCATTGCGCCCATTGCGGCTGCGATCCCCGTGACCCCGTCGGTGACGTTACCGTCGGTGGCGACTCCCGCGGTAACACCGAGAGCTGGTACCGTGGCACCGGCCGCCGATGCCGGAACGCTCCAGCGAGTTGTGGAGATGCAGCTCGAACTCATGCAGCGCCAACTCGAGATGTTGCGTGGAACAGGAACTGCGACTGTCTCTGCTCCCGCTGTCGTTGCTGCACCGGCACCAGCACCAGCACCCACACCAGCGACAACGGCACGCGCCAGTGTCTCCAACGTGAAAGAAGCCTTCGGTGCCTCCGCGCGCATCCTCGTAGAAAAAACAGCGGCGCTGACCGGCGAGCAGCAGCAGCACGTGAATCAGTTCATCAAAAACTACTGTGAGAAGACCCGCGCCTCGAAAGAATTCACGCAAAAAAATCGTCTCAACCACGCTGATCCGCGGGTCGTGACGGGCTTCAAACCCGAGTGGAAAGAAATCACCTATCCCATCGTCGTTCAGCGCTCGGCCGGCCAGGCCCTCTGGGACCTCGATGGGAACCAGTACGTTGATATGACCTGTGGCTTCGGTTCGAACTTCTTCGGCAACGGAAACCAGGAAATCAAGAAGCTGCTCCATGCCCAGCTCGACGCGGGCATCGAGATCGGTCCCCAGCATCCCTTGGTCGGGGAAGTGAGTCAGCTCATCAACGAACTCACCGGCAACGAGCGCTCGGCGTTTTGTAACACCGGCTCGGAAGCCGTCCTCGGGGCCATGCGGATCGCCCGCACCGTCACTGGCCGCGAGAAGATCGTCGTCTTCACCGGGTCGTACCACGGCATCAACGACGAGGTGATTCTGCGCGCGGCGAAGTCGGGCGCATCGTATCCGGCAGCCCCTGGGATCAACGGCAACTCGGTGTCGAACATGATCGTGCTGGAGTATGGAACGGCCGAGTCGCTGGAGAAAATCCGCGCCATGGCGCCGGAGCTCGCGGCGGTCTTGATCGAGCCGGTGCAAAGTCGCCGCTGCGATTTCCAGCCGGTGGAGTTCCTGCGCGAAATCCGTCGCATCACGGAAGCGTCGAGCACTTGCTTGATCTTTGATGAAGTCATCACGGGGTTCCGCAACCATCCGGGCGGCGCGCAGGCGCAGTTCGGAATCCGCGCGGATCTGTGCACCTACGGGAAGATCGTCGGCGGAGGCATGCCGATCGGTGTCGTCTCTGGTAAGCGCGAGTTCATGGATGCCCTCGACGGTGGCTTCTGGCAGTTTGGTGACGAGTCTACTCCTACGGTTGGGGTGACCTACTTCGCCGGAACTTTCGTGCGCCATCCGCTGGCGCTGGCGGCGGCGAAAGGGGCGCTGGAAATCATCAAGCGCGAAGGCGTCGCCGGATTGGCACGCGTCGCGCAGCGGGCCGACACGTTCGCTCGTGAATTAAATCTCTTTTTAAATCTTTCCCAAGTTCCGTTGCGCATGGATAATTTCGGTGGACTCATGAAGCCCAAATGGACGGGGGAGATCACTGGCGGCGAGCTGCTCTTCACGCACTTGAGATTCTTCGGTGTCCACGCCTACGACGGATTTCCTTGGTTCATCAATCTCGCCCACACTGAGGAAGATTTGAATTTCGTACTCAACGCCTTTAAGAAAGCCGTCACGGCGATGCAGCTCATGGGAATTTTTCCGATGACGATCGCCTACCAAGATTTCACCGCCAGTGCGCCAGTGCCGGGCGCCGTTCTCGGCCGTGACCTCGAGGGAAATCCGGCGTGGTACCTCGAGACTTCGACGGGATCGTTTAGTCGCCTTGAGGCCCAATGAGTGATGAGAAACTAAAAGGCTGGAAGCAGGTCCCCGTTGATTACTCGCCGATTCGCGGCGGGAAGTTTTCCGTTTCGGTGGCCACCACGGCGGCGCAAAGAGAGATCATCGCCAGTCTCAAGCTTGAACCGAGCTCGTCGCTCGCCTTCAATGAGGTGCTCTCGCTGCGACTCGACGGGGCGCTCGACGAAGACTGCCTCCGACGGGCGATCGCCCACCTCAGCGCCCAGCACGAAATGTTGCGGGCGGTGATCAGCGGCGATGGCCTTAGCCTGCTGATCCGCGAACACGCCGACAGCAACCTCCGTTTCACGGCCGTGGGCACGGAGAACGAGCTCGCCGAGATCGAGGCGCGGGAAGTGGCGACACTCTTCGATATCGTCAATGGCCCCGGAGTGCGCTGGCACCTCGTCCGCCTCGCAGAAGAGCGCCACCGCTTGCTGTTTTCCGTGCACCACGTGTTCCTGGATGGCTGGTCCATCTCCCTCGTGCTGAGCGAGCTCTCAACCATTTACACGCGCCTGCGGAACCGACTTCCCCTGGTAGAAAAAAAGCGCGACTCCTTCGTCGCCTACGCAGCGACGGCCAGTTCGGCCGTGCCGGCCTACTGGCTAGAGAAGTTTAGAACACCCGTCGAAACACTAGTGCTAAGCCAGCGGCCCCGTTCCCTCGAGCGAACATACACTAGTCAGCGGCTGGATCTCTCGCTCACGAGCTCGCAGGTCGAACACGTGAAACGGGCCAGTCGCACCTACGGGGCGAGCACCTACACGGTGCTGATGAGTGCCTTCACGTGGTTGCTATCGCAGCGCGGGCAGGCGCGAGATTTTGCCGTCGGGATGGCGGTGGCGGGCCAGTCTCACCTCGAGCGACCGGAGCTCATTGGCCACGCGGTGAACATGCTTCCCCTGCGCGTGCAGGTTGGGACAGCGGCCAGTTTTAAAGAGCACACCGCGAAGATCCGCACAAACATGCTCGATGCTTTTGAGCACGCCGATGTCACCTTCGGCGAACTGATCAAGAAACTTTCCGTGCCCCGTGAGGGCAGTGGCATTCCACTGTTTCAGGTGGTGTTTAACATTGATCAACAGGCGAAAGGACAGGGACTCGAGTTCGCGGGCCTCACGGCGAGCTATACCACCGTGCCGCGCGTGTGTGAGAACTTCGAAATCTTCCTGAACGTGGTGAGCTGCGAAGATCGACTGGCGCTCGAGTGCCAGTTCAACACGGATGTGTATGCGCGCTCCGACATCAGTGAACTCCTCGCTGAGTACTTGCGCCTCCTGGATCGCGTCGACCTGATGGCGCAGGAACAGTTCACGGCAAGTTCGTCGCAGCAAGCACTTCCGAAAACCGCTGTGGCGCAAGTGACCGCGTCACCAGAAAAAGTAAAAGCGATCTGCGATGTCTGGCAAGCGGTGCTCGGAGTGCCCGTGGGGGCGGAGGATAACTTTTTCGCGCGCGGGGGACATTCGCTCCTCGCGATCGAAGCGGCTCGCCAACTGTCCCAGAGGCTTGAGCGTCCCGTACCGGCGAAGCACGTGTTCTCCCATCCAACACCTCGACAGTTGGCGGGATTGCTCGAAACGCTTGCTCCAAATCATCAGCCTCCGGCCGCGCAGCGCGAAGCGCGCAGCAACGCTGTGCTGTCGCCCTCTCAGTGGCAGGCCTGGTATCTAGAAGAAGTTGCGCCAGGGACGACGATGCACAATCTCCCGGCCGCCATTCGTCTGAACGGGGAGCTGGACCACGCTCTCTTGCGCCGGACCTTTTCCATGCTCGTGGAGCGCCACCCTGCGCTTCGAACAAAAATTTCCAGCGGCATGCCGCCGGAACAAATCGTCTTGCCCACGACGGCGCTTTCGCAAGTGGAGCTGGCCGTCGAGAAGATCGTTGAGACAGAAATCAGCGACCGGCTCGCGCGGGAGGCGCGCCACGTGTTCCACAAAGGAACGGCACCGCTTTTTTGTGCCAAGCTCTTCCAGATTCATCCCCAGCAGCACGTGCTGTTTTTCATGGTTCACCATATCGTCTGGGATGGCTGGAGCTTCGACATCTTCTTTGAGGAGCTCGATCTGATCTACCGTGCTCTAAAAAAAGGCGAGACGCCGGTTTTAAGTCCGCAGACCATGTCCGCACTAGACCATGCCATCGACATGAGAAGCTTCGAGCGTGCGGGCGCAGGAGAAAACTCCAAGGCCTACTGGCGCGCCAGGCTTGCGCTGCCGTTGCCGACGATCACGTGGCCTGCGACGAAGCCGCGGCCGACGACCATGACCCACGCGGGAGCGACGCTCCCGTTTCAATTTTCTGCGCTCGAAACAGAGCGCCTGCGCGCCTTCGCCCGTCAGCAGGGAACGACGCTGTTTAATGTTCTTCTCACGGCCCACGTGCGTCTCATCGCCAAGGTGACCGAACTCACGGATGTCGTCGTCGGCATTCCCGTTCGCTGTCGTGACCAGCTGGAGTCGCAGAATGTGATCGGTTTTTTTGTCAACACCATGGCGATCCGCGTGTCCGTGGGGCCGCAGGATAGCTTCGTCCTGACCTTGCAAAAAGTGGCGCAGGCGGTGCAAGAAGGAATGGAGCACCAGCTGCTACCGTTTCAAATCGTCTTGAGTGAGCTGAAGGTGCCCCGCGATCTTTCTCGCACTCCGGTGTTTCAAACATTTTTTTCGTTCCAAGATGTGACCAACCGGTCAGGGCAGTTCGACGGAGCGAGCTATTCGCAGATCAACGTCGACAAGGCGTCGACCCATACGGACCTCGATGTGTGGGTCAAGGCCAGCGCTCAGCGGATTGAAGGGGCGTTCGAATACCGTCCGGATCTGTTCTATCCGGCGCAAGTCACGAACTACCTCGCCGAGCTAAAAAATATTGTCAGTGCGACGGTCAAGACCGAGGCACTGGGGCCGATTGAGTTGATTGCCCAACAAGCCCAGCTCTTTCCATCAAAGATCGCTGTGAGTGATGCACGGGACACCGTAAGTTACGGAGAGCTCTGGCGACGAGTGGAAAGCTGTGCCGTGGCCCTGCAGAATCAAGGAGCAAAACCTGGCGTGCTGGTGGGCGTGTCCTTGTCTCGCGGCATCTCCATGCTCACGGCGCTGCTCGCCATTCTCCGCACGGGGGCGGGCTATGTGCCGCTCGATCCGAACTTTCCTCGGCTGCGCTTGCGCTCCATGCTCGACGAAGCAACCCCACTCTTTACCATTACCGATCATCCGGAGAGCGAACTTTTTCTGCAGGAGAAAGTCTTCACGATGGCGCAGCTGGCGGCGTCGGGTACTTTCCGAGCAGTCACGAAGTCTCCCGCGGATCCGATGTATGTCATCTTCACTTCGGGAAGCACGGGGAAACCCAAGGGCGTGGAGGTGAGCTACGGTGCCGTGGAAAACTTCCTCGCCTCCATGCAACTCACACCGGGCCTGGGGGCCGAAGATTGCTTACTGGCCGTGACGACGCTGAGCTTTGACATCGCCGTGCTGGAGCTCTATCTGCCACTCATGAGTGGAGCGAAACTCGTCATGGCCGATGCCGCCCAGGCGATGGACGGCGTCGAACTCGCGCAGCTAATGCGTCTGCATCAAGTGACCGTCATGCAGGCCACACCGGCCACGTGGCGCTTACTCCTGGCGTCCGGCTGGGCTGGCAAAGCGGACCTGCGGATCTTGTGTGGTGGCGAGGCGCTGTCTACAGATCTAGCCGAGACCCTCTGCAGTCGTGTGAAAGAAGTCTGGAACATGTACGGGCCCACCGAAACCACCGTGTGGTCATCCTGCCAGCGAATCGTTCCTCAGCAAAAGATCACCATCGGAAAACCCATTGCGGCCACGCAGTTCTACGCCCTCGACGAGCAGCTCCGTCCCGTTTCTGTCGGTGAGATCGGTGAACTCTACATCGGTGGCCAAGGCCTCGCGACCGGCTACTATCGTCGACCGGACCTCACGCAGGAGCGCTTCATCACGCACGCGCTGGGTCGTCTCTACCGCACGGGAGATCTCGTCCGCGAGCTTCCGACGGGGGAGTGGGAGTGCCTCGGAAGGATCGATCAGCAGGTGAAGATCCGCGGCTATCGCATTGAGCTCGAGGAGATCGAAGCGCAGTTGCGAAAATGTCCCGGTGTCGAAGCGGCGGTCGTTACGTGCCAAGAATTCGCTGCGGGTGACACAAGGCTGGTGGCGCACGTCGTGGGACAGCTCGACTTCACGGCCCTGGGCCTCGCCCTCAAACAAACGCTCCCAAGCTACATGGTCCCGGCGCATTTCAAGACCATTCCGGGCCTACCTCTGACAGCGAATGGAAAGATTGATCGCAAAGCCTTGGCCCCGTTCATTCCCGCAGAAGCGCCGTCCAGTAAAAGTACTGATCTCGCGCAGATCTGGCAGCACACCCTCGGGTTAGCACAGGTCAATGACGGCGATGATTTCTTCGAGATGGGAGGTAACTCCCTGCTGGCGGTGACGCTCATCACAGAAATCAATAACGCTTTCTCTTTGAATCTTGGGTTGGCGAGCTTGATCCAGCATCCGAAGTTCGCTGATTTTAAAAAACTCACGCAACCCCAGGCGCTGCTTGTCACCAACCTTCGCTCGCTTGTCCCGATCAAGAGCGGTGGTAGCAAGGCGCCGTTGTTCTGCTTCCACGGCGTCGGAGGAAACGTGATGAACTACGTCGCGTTGGTTCCTGCCGTGGATGGCAAGCGGCCCCTCTATGGAGTTCAATCCCGCGGCCTTGACGGGAAAGAGCCGTTTGTGGACAGCATCGAAGAGATGGCGCGCTTTTACACCGAGGAGATCCGCCAAGTGCAACCCCACGGGCCCTATCTTTTGGCCGGCGGGTCCATGGGCGGTACCGTGGCCTTTGAAGTGGCCCAGCAGCTCCTCGCCTTAGGCGAGAGCATTGAAAATATCATTATGTTTGATACGTTCGGACCGGACGTCGAGATCAAAATCCCAGATCCCGTGGAGAGTTCTTTCTTTCGCCGCTTGAAGGCGGGTCTGTTTCATCGCCTCAAAGTTCTCAGCATCGTCGTGCGGAAGGCGCTGCTGAATGTGAATGTGCAGAAAGTTCCGCTCGACATTATTCTCTTCGAGCTCGAGCAAGCAAACTACCGCACACTCCGCCAGTACCAGCCCAAACCCTACGCGGGCAGTATCTGCATCATCCGGGCGAAGCTCCAAGACAAGGGCTGGTACAGCGATCCCTTCATGGGCTGGAGAAAAGTCGTCAAAGGTGACATCGTCACCCATGAGATCGAAGGAACGCACTATGACTTCATCGAGCGCCCCGAGCTCGTGCGGGTGCTGAGCCGGCTGCTATGATCGCTTGGGTCTTCGCTTTATTGTTCAATGCCGTTGCCGCGCAACCTGTCGTCGCCAGCCGCATCGGTGCCGTTGTCGCAGGGAAGTTCTACGATTTCTCAATATCTAAAGACTGGAGTGGATTTGACCAAATCCAGCTCAAAGTACACAACCCGGGCCCGGCCACCGCCGTTTTTTATCTCACTGTGGCCGATGAGTTGTCCCAGGACTACTGGAGCAAGCTCAACCATAAAACCACGCTCGCCCCGGGCTGGAACGTGCTCTCGTTTCCGTTGCGGCAATGGCTCGGTGAGCGCGGCTCCCATCGCCACCAGCGTCCGCTCGATCTGCGCAAACTCAAAAAATTCTTCGTGCACGTTGAGGGCCCCGACCAGCGCTACTTCGTGGAAGACGTAAAGCTTGTTGCCGATGCGGCGGCACCGATGCCAAAAAACCTACGGGCGTTTGATTTCACCGTCGACGCTCTCAAGACGCAGACGCGCTTAACGGCGGTCACCGAGGCAGATGCCTACTCCCAAAGCAAGGGCTTCGGTTTCATGGAGGGGGCGCGCTTCTGGCGCAGTGAAGATGCGATCTACGCTCCCTCAACTCTGCGGGCCACCATCGGGGTCCTCGACGGGAGCTTTCGCGTCGACCTGCCGAATGGTCGCTATGCCGGAGAGCTCATCTGGGAGCGCATGGGCTACTGGGATCCGTCGTTTTGGAAACGTCGGTTTGTGCAGCTCAACCAAAAGCCGCTGCGCCTTGAAACACGATCGACGAAAGACGCGTATCTAAAAGACCTGCTGAAGTTCCTGGCCCCACCGGCCAGTTCACCGAATCTCTACGATGCGTTCTTCACAACTTTCTTTGCGCCCGTGGAGTTCGAGTTTGAGGTGACCGAAGGGCGTGCGATCTTCGCGTTCGAGGGCGATGCCACGGGAGTTTCGCTTAACCGACTCCTGCTCTGGCCGGTGAATTCCCTTGCCGAGGCGCAGAGCTACCGGCGCCAGCTCCGTGAAGTTGAAACTCTGCAATGGCAGCGCGAAGCTCGCCAGATCACCCGCGCTCCGCTCGCCCCGCGGACGGCAGGCGTGGTCGCGGCCACTCCACGGCTATCGCCGCAGCAAGCCTTGGTCGCAACTCCTGCTTTGCGTTTTCGTGGCGGCAAGGGAACGCGCCCGCAGCAAGTCCTGCAGCTCCCGGCCGGGGAGTACCGCTGGAGCTTGGGAGATCTCGTGCATGCTTCCGGCAAGAAAATGAGTGTGGACATGGAAGTCTATCACGTGGAGGCGCGCGACGTCGCCGTTGACATGAACCACGAGACTTTTGAGCGCGTCGGAAAGATTCTCATCGCGCAAAACACAGCGGAGCTCAAGCTCAAAGACAGTGTGAATTATCTCTGGCTGTCGCTGGCCGTGGATGCCTCTTGGGAGGCGGGCGAATGGAAAGGAAGCTTGCAGCTGCAGGGTAAAAAGCCCCAGACCATTCCGGTGCTCCTGGATGTCCAGAGTTACCAACTTCCGAAGGCGACTGTGTCGGTGGGGTTCTTTCATCTCCTCGGTTTGCCGCCGGCCTACTTCGACGATCCTCGTTTGAAAGTCTACCATCAGCAACTGCGCATCTCCGCTCTGAAACTGCTGGCGCGTTTCGGCTTCACCGCCTTCAGCGCGCTGCCGAGTGATGAGCGGGAACTCAGAGAGCTCCTCGCAGCGGCACGCGACCTCGGTTTTCTCTCTGCCTACACCTACGGCGGTCAGTTCCTTGCAGCACCCGCGGAGATCCCCGAGCGGGAAGCGGAGCTCATCAATAAGTTCGTCGAGCAGCAGAATAAGTCGACGCCGAAGATCGTGCTCACGTTTAGCGACGAACCCAATGGCTACCAGAGCCGTCTCGCCGCTGACACGGAAGTGCGTCGTCGCTTGCGCAAGCTCCTTCCGGATGTTCCCTTGAGTGCGTTTTCGAGCATGGAAGACGAGGCCGCCGATGCGTTCAACCAGAACCTCAACGTGGGATTTTACACCAAAGCCGACGATTGGAAGCTCAAGACGTGGCAGCGGCAAGGTCACCAGTGGGGCGCCTACAACGGTGCGCCGGGAAACTTCGACGATCCGAGATTTGGCTTCGGGGTCGGGCTGTTCCTCGCGTCGCGGGCGGGTCTCACGCATTACCTCGAGTGGCAGGCGAACAACAACTACCCTTATTTTGAGCTCGATGGCCGCGAAGGGGATGTGTCGGCGTGGTTACCCCTAGCGGATGGAACTGTTCGTCCGACGGTACGTTTCATGCTCGCGGCGCAAGGGCTCGAGACCTACCGCAAGCTCTTGGTGCTCGCGGCGCGGGCCGAAAAACAGGATAAGCTTGGCGAGGAATTGCAAGAGTGGCTCACGACGCTGGCAGATCGCTACAAGATTTTCCAAGCACCACGCTTGCTTAAAAATGAAAAGTTCTCCTACGAGTCCTTCGAGAAAGAACTCGACGATAAACTGAAAAAAATTATTTAAGCTTCTTTTCCCAGTCCAGCGCACTCTTGACGATGACGTCGAGAGCGTCGTGCTGCGGCTCCCAGCCGAGCAGCTTTTTAATCTTGTCGGCTTTGCTCATGACCACGCCGCAGTCGCCGGGCCGGCGAGGAGCGAGTTCCACCGTGAAGTCGTTGGCGCTGAGTTTCTTCACCGTGCTGACGACCTCGCTCACGGTGTGGCCATGGCCGTAGCCGCAGTTGAGCGTCTGAGATTTTTTTTCTGCTAACACGTACCTCAGGGCCGCGATGTGCGCCCGGGCGAGATCGTCGACGTGGATGAAGTCGCGGATGCACGTGCCATCTTTCGTGGGGTAGTCCGTGCCGAAGATCTGCATCTTCGTGCGTTTTCCCACCGCCGTTTCGCAGGCGACTTTCAGGAGATGGGTGGCCTGGGGCGTGGAC
Source organism: Pseudomonadota bacterium (assembly GCA_027486525.1). Classification (GTDB taxonomy): domain Bacteria; phylum Bdellovibrionota; class Bacteriovoracia; order Bacteriovoracales; family Bacteriovoracaceae; genus UBA6144. Next base: position 130 of record JAIXOY010000205.1, on the reverse strand, counting down.
TGGCCGATGCGGCCATCGAGGCTCGCGCCCGCGACGTTGAAGTAGCGCAAGACGATGTAGGAAAGATCCGGGTTGGCCTGGGGCATGGCCTGCAGCATCCATTCCGACATGGGCTTGGTGCGCCCATAGG
>JAIXOY010000207.1 GCA_027486525.1 Pseudomonadota bacterium | reverse complement strand
TCACCCTTGGGCAATAAATCCAGTGCACTAAAATAATCTTGATCCGTCGAACCTACCAGTCTCACCCAGACGACGTCACCCGCCGAATTGAGCTTGAGGACGAAACCATCTCTTAAGCCAGCGTTGCTGGCGGGACCGGCCATAGTGCTGGCGGTACTTCCTGCGCAGTAAACATTTCCGGTGGGATCGACCACAATGTCCTCACATTCGTCTACGTTTGAATTGCTCCCCCCGGCGACAACTGTGGTTGCCCCGAGCTGGGTGGCCCAGATGAGGTTGCCTTTGGGGTCCATCTTGATGACAAGTGGGTCCGAATTAGCACCGCCACCATTTGTTTCTGCGAAGTCTCCATAGGTATAGCCTGCGCAGTAGATGTTTCCATGCGCGTCTTTCGTCATAGCGTTACAGAAATCGTTGTTGCCGTACTGCCCCGGCGTGGGTTCCGCATCTAATCCAAACTGCTTCACAAAGAAATCCACCGGCGAGATGCGATCGAGCTCGGCGAGCTTCGAGTTGCAGCCTGTGAGAATCATGAGTGAAGCGAGAAGAAGATGCGCTCTCATGCCGTCTTCTTTGTCTTTTGATCGTCTTCGGAGTCGTACTGCGAGTAGGGCGTGGAAATGAGTTGGGCCGTGCCGTCCTCATTGTAGCGCCCCAGCACCGTCGCGAGTTTCAGCGGCCGCGACTTACCTTTCACAACCGTCTCGCCGGCGTTCTTGAGAATGAATTCGTCGTCGAGCTTCTGCGCCACGGACTCGGAGATCAAGAAATCCGTTCCGTGCTGTTTGGTGGCCGATTCGATTCGTGAGGCGGTGTTCACGGTGTCACCGATGACGGTGTATTCGAGGCGATCGTGAGAACCGACGGTGCCAGCGACGACGGGACCGACGTGCAGACCCATGCCCATGATGATGGCTTCTTTGCCATGTTCGAGTCGCTGCTGGTTAAAGTCCGCGAGAGCGAGTCGCATCTCGAGGCAGGCATTCATGGCGTTGCGAACATCGTTGTCGCTACTCGCCGGCGCGCCCCACACGGCCATGATGGCATCGCCCACAAACTTATCGACCACGCCACCGTGTTTCGTGATGATGGTGACCATCACTTCGAAGTAGGAGTTCAGCATGCCGACGACTTCTTCCGCCGAGCGGTCATTGCTAAACGTCGTGAACCCGCGGATGTCGGAGAAGAAGACCACCGCCTCGCGCTCTTGGCCTTTGCGGAGATCTTCCTGCGACATCAACTGATCCGTGACCGCGGTGCCGTGGAACTTCGTGAACATGGTTTTGATCTTATCGCGCTCTTGCAGGCCCGTGGTCATGTCATCAAAGGCGAGGGCGAGCTGGCCGACTTCGTCTTTGGAGCGGATCTCTTTTGCCGCCTCCACGTTGAAATCTCCGAGAGCAATCCGGTGGGCAAACGCCGTGAGTTTCTCGATGTTGCGAGAAAGCCGTTGGGCAAAAACGAAGCTCACAAAAAAGCTCATGGAGAGCACGAGACCGAGTAGATAGAAGCTCGTGTCACGGGCGAGCTGCGCCGGGGCCATGATCGATGCTTCGAGCACTTCGCCCACGACCAGCGGACCGTGCACCGTTTTGCTCGAAGAAAAGAGTGTGCCGTCGAGGTACTGCTGGCGCTGGCGGAGATCTTCTTTCAGCAACGATGCGATGGTCTTCGATCCAGAAAGATTCGCCGCCGTGAGTGTGAGCTTTTCTTCGGGATGCACGATCACCTGGCCGCGGGCATCGATGAGGTAGACTTTAAGGTTGCCCTTACCTTCGAAAGAAGACTGCAGACGATCGAGCTTAAAAAAGCCCCAGGCCCAATGAGTGACGGTGCCATCTTCACGGCCCACAGGTGTGCCGACGACGAGGTAGGGGGTCTTCAAGCGATTTCCGGTGCTCGCCAAGTAGAGCGAGCCGGCTTTGACCACCGCTTCTTCGGACTTAAAATTGGAGAGCAGTTCGCGGAAAGGCGTCAGCAACTCTTCCGAGAGACCTGCCGTGCTTAATTCACGGGACTGCTCAGCTCCGAAATACTTCACGTACACGAGATCACCGGTGAGTGAGCGCGTGCGATCTTTTTCCAGAGCGAGCAAGGTGAGTTTTTCTGTGTAGGATTCGAGGATCGCTTCAACCTCGAGGGCCTTCGAGGCTACGAGGCCTTCGGCATTGGCCTCTTCACGGTCGCGCGAGATCTGCGAGAAAAGCTGCGCGTTTTTTACGGCAAGAATCAGCGAGACCGCCACCACGAGCACGGAAGTCAAAATCACAATTTTGACGACGATGGGAATGGTGAGTTTGAGAGGGGCCCTGCTCATAGCTAACTTTTCGGAATTCTTGTGAAAATATTTATTTAGATCGAGTAGAATGTTTGAAGATGAAACGTCTCGTTGTTGCTTTGTTGATTAGTCTAGTCGGAGTTGCCTTGTCGTGGCAGTTCCTGCGGCCCCGTGAGTGGGTTTCAAAGCAGTTAGAGTCACGGCAGTCGATCGCAAAAGTACTCAGCATCCAGAACGACGTCGCTCGCCAGACCAGTGGCCGACTCCTTTGGTCGCCCGTTCGCGTCGGTGATGCGATTTTTCTCGGGGACAAAATCAAGACCGCCGGTCTCTCGGGCATCGTGGTCGAGCTTCTCGAGTCGAAGTCCAAGCTCGAGATCGAAGAGAACTCCATCGTCTTGATGTCGCAAGGGGATAAGAAACTCTCGCTCAACATGCTCGAAGGTCGCTTGTTCGTGAACAGCGCCGACGGCTCTGCCAGTGGAGTTGACCTCGTTTCGGGAAATAAAAAAATTGATCTCACGGGCAACGCCGCCATCTCCGTCGGTCGGGATGGCGCAAGCGTGGTGGATTCCTTCGCTGCAGGCGGAAGCTTGTTTGCGGATCTGAAGCCCCAATACTCAGAAACGGTGTTGAGTGACAAGAGCACGACAGAGCTCAGCTGGAAGCCGAATCCGACCATGACGGGAGTGTCTGTGCGTGTCGGGGAGTCACCGCTGACGATGGCGGAACTTCCTGCGCTCGAGAGTGATGTGCCCGCGGGCCGCCTCAGTGTTGCGCTCAAGGCCGGGACAAACTACTGGCAACTCACGACCACCGTCGACGGGCAGGTGGTGTCTTCTCCTCTCATGAAACTCACTCTCGTGAGGCCCCAACCACCACTCCCCATCTACCCAGCGGAGCTCGAAACGGTGCGTGTGGAAAGTAAGCCGTTTGACTTCAAGTGGCTGCGCGGAAACACGGGAGATAGTGTTCGCCTCGAGGTGGCGCGCGATGCGGAGTTTCGCAGCGTCGTGCTCACGAATGACAGCAAAGATCAGACCTTCTTTACGCCGAAGGAGCTGCTGAAGCCGGGAAGCTATTTCTGGCGACTCAAGACCCAGCTGTCGCCGAACGACTGGAGCGTCTCGAAAGTCGTCGCCTTCACTGTGCATCAAGGCAGCGAACAGATCTCACCGGCACCGCTGACTCCACAAGACAAGGCCGTGCTGTATGTCGATGCCGGTAGCTCCCGGCGAGTGGCACTGAGCTGGCGAAAGCAAGACAGGGCCCTGGGCTACGAGGTCACTCTCACGGGCCCCGGCGACGTGAAGACGATCAATGCGGATAAGGAAAGCACGGAGGTCTCTCTGGCGACTCTCGGCGATTACAGTTGGGAAGTGGTGGCGCTCGATGCCGCGGGCAGGAAATCG
>JAIXOY010000290.1 GCA_027486525.1 Pseudomonadota bacterium | reverse complement strand
GCCGACGAGCACGAGGCGAGCATTGGCCTGGGTTTCCTTTCTCCACTCTGCGAACGTCTCGATCAGCTGGTGAATCCGTTTTTGGCGTGAAAGCCTGCCGGTGAATAGGAAGACCGTCTCGTCTTTCTTCCAGCCCTGCCGCGAACGGAAGGCCTCGTTGCGTTTGCCATCCCAACGGAACTCGCTGGGATCGACGGGGAACGGGCACACGTGGATTTGCTCGGCAGGGATGAACTCGCTGAGCATGGCCCGCTGCCGCTCGCTGGCGGCGTACCAGAGCACGTTCATCTTTTCGATGAGGGGTTCGAGCGCGATCCACTCCTTGAACGTCAGAGTGAAGTCACCGTAGAGGTGGAACACATAGGACGCCTTGTGATTGATTTCTTTAAACTCCCGCGCCACCCAGGAGAGGAAGTACACAGGGTGCGGTTGGTGATCGAGGAAGATCACGATGTCCGGCTTCGCTTGAACGATCTTCGCGCCGGAAGACGCGAAGTCGTAGTCAGAGATCTTGTTGGAGAAGTCCACGAGCGTGAGCTCTAACTGGTCACGATTGAGTTCGTAGGCCTTGAGGAGATTGGTGACGATTTTTTGGCAACTCACCCACGCCGAGGGTTTGAAAGAGTAGACCACACATACTTTTAGCATCCTCCTATTAGAAATCGGCGAAAAGAGTTGGACAACATAAAAATATCACTGACGTGGAGAGTCGCATCCATGTCAGGATGATGAGATGAAAATCCAACTGCAGGTTACGGTCCCCGGCCAGGTCGCGAGCGTCTTCGCGAGGTTTGATCAAAAACTGTTTGAGGCCCTCTCTCCGCCACTGATGCCCGTGCAAGTTTTGCGCTTCGATGGCTGCGAAGTGGGGCATGAGATTCATCTCTCCCTACCGGTAGGCGAGTGGATCAGTCTAATTACGGAGCGTGTCGTCGGAGAATCAGAATCTTTTTTTGTTGATCAGGGCAAGAAGCTGCCCTTTCCTTTTGTTTACTGGCGTCATCAACATATTGTGCGTGGCACGAAAGAAGGAGTACTCCTCATTGATGCCATCGAGTACAAGACGAAAAGTCCGGTACTAGATATCCTGGTGCGACCTGTTTTGTGGGTCATGTTTAAGGCCCGCCATCCAGTCTATCGCCGCTTCTTCCAGGAGAAAGCATGAAGCTGATTTTGATTTTATTGTGTCTCGTGGGCCAGGCGCAGGCGCGCTCGTTGGTTTTCATCGGTGATTCCCTGACCGAAGGCTATGGCCTCGAGCCCGAGGAAGCGTACCCGGCCCAACTTGAAAAATTGCTGCACGCGCAAGGTAAGACCGACATCAAAATTATTAACGGTGGCGTGAGCGGATCGACCACCGCCAGTGCGGGTCAACGGGTCAAGTGGTACCTCAAAGCGAAACCGAGTTTGATCGTGCTCGCCCTGGGCGCCAACGACGGTCTGCGCGGCATCTCTCCGCAAGAAAGCCGCAAGAATCTGGCCGAGGCCATTCGACTCTCAACGGAGGCGGGCGTGAAGGTTCTGCTCGCGGAGATGAAGCTTCCCAAGAACTACGGCGAAGCCTACCGCAAGGATTTCGAAAAAACCTACAGCGATCTCGCCAAACAAACCAAAGTGCCGATCCTCGCGTTCATGCTGGAAGGTGTCGGGGGAATCCCGAAGATGAATCAAGCCGATGGCATCCATCCCACCGCCGATGGCCAAAAAAAAGTCGCCGAAAACATGCTCCGAGCCCTAGGACCCCATCTATGAGTTTACAGGCCAGAGAACTTTCCAAGGCCCATCACCAAGCGGGCAATCGAATTGCTGTCCTTGACGGTCTGAACCTCGACGTAAAAACCGGTGAAACGGTGGCGATCGTGGGGAAGTCGGGAAGTGGCAAGAGCACGCTCCTCTCTTTGCTTGGCGGCCTCGATCATCCCGATGCGGGCGAAGTTTGGCTCGCCGGAGAAAAGCTCACCGGGCTTGGCGAGACAGCACTCGCGCGCATGCGTGCTCGGCGGATGGGAATTATTTTTCAGCAGTTCCAACTGGTGCAGACACTCACCGCTCTCGAGAACGTGATGCTGCCGGCAGAAATTCTCGGCGACAGGGATGTCCGAGTCCAGGCCGAAAAGCTTCTGGCCGCCGTTGGACTCACGTCACGGCAGCACCACTTCCCGAACCAGCTTTCGGGGGGCGAACAGCAGCGCGTGGCGATCGCTCGCGCCCTCGCGGGGTCGCCGCAAGTTCTCCTGGCCGATGAGCCCACCGGTAACCTCGATGTGGAAACCGGTCTGTATGTGATGGACATGCTCTTCGCGCTTGCGCGTGAGAAGGGAACCTCACTCGTGCTTGTGACCCACGATCCAGAAATGGCCCGCCGTTGCTCCCGCGTTCTGCGTCTCGAGAAAGGAAGTCTCCAGGCATGAACAAGTTCCTGTGGCTTCGCAGAGAGTGGCAGCGCTACCGTGCTTCCCATTTGTTAATCACCGCGACCATGGTGCTCGGTTTGGGCGGCGTTTTTCTTATTGAGCGCCTCAAAGAGGCTTTCTTGAGTTCGGTGCGCAGCCAAGAGCGCGAACTCCTCTCGTCCGATCTTTCTCTGGGGGCACGGCGCCCGCTTAAAGCACAAGAAATTGAGCGCTTCGAAAAAGCGACCCAGGATTACGCCGAGGCGTCGTACCGCGTGATCGACATGAGCTCCATGCTCTACGCTCCTGGGCAAGAAGCGGCCCGCTTGGTGGAAGTGCGCGTCGTTGAGCCCGGCTTTCCTTTCTACGGATCACTCCTCACAGCAGACGGAAACCTTCAGCTCACAGCGGAGCATCCGCTCTTCATAGAAAATTGCATCTGGCTGCATGACGAAGCGGCCCGTTTGTTCGAGGTCAAAGTCGGTGATGAATTGCGGCTGGGTGAGGGAGCATTTCGTCACTGCGGAACCGTGCTTAAAGATTCGACGCAAGGCTTTCGCGGTTTCGCTCTCGCTCCGCGAGTGTATCTTGGGCGCACGCGCTTAGGTGACACGCAGCTCGTGGGTGAAGGCACGATTGCCTCTCATGCCTTGCATTTTAAGCTGCGGGCCGATGCAGCCAAAGTTTTCACCACGGAATGGAAAGAGGCGTTGGTGAAAGAGTTCGATGATCCGGCCATTCGCATCCAGCGCCCGTCGGACACCAGTGAGCAAACCGCCCGTTCCGGAAAACTCTTCGGGGACTACCTTCAGCTCGCATCTCTAGTGGCCCTGATCCTGGCCGTCGTTGGAACATTCTATCTTTTCCGCACGCTCGTGCACCGTCGCTTGAAAGACGTCGCGATTTTGCGAGCGCTGGGAGTGGCTCCGGGCGAGGCCCGCAAATTGCTGCTGCTCCCGCTGGCCACGGACTTCTTGGTGGCGATTCCGCTGGCCGGACTTTTTTCCGCTGCGCTCTTTCCGATCGTCACCGGTGTGCTCGATCAACTCTTCGGTACGCAACTTCCTCCGACGGGTTTTCCCTGGTCTGTGTGGCCAGCGCTTCCGTTGATTTTTACTCTCGTGATGGCGATTCTGATGCCGTCCGTAGAAGAAGCCGTGCGGGTGCCGGTGATGGCCCTTTTGCAAGACCAAGAACGCGTGGGCATGGTGCCCTGGCGCCAGGCCGGCCTGTGGGGCCTCCTCGCCCTCGTCTCCCTGAGTGGTCTCGCCATCTGGGCCGCCCATTCCTGGAAGATCGGCGGACTCTTCGTTGCCGGAATCTTGTTGGCCACGCTGACACTGGCTGGCTTCACTCTGCTCGCGCGCTGGGTGGGAGAAAAAGTTCTGCGTCGGAGCGGTCACATCTCTGGCATCTTTGGTTTGATGGGTGGGCTTGTCATTCGTCGTCTGCTTCGTCGTCCCATGACCACGTTGCTAACGGTCATCGCACTCGGACTCGGTTCCGTTCTCATTTCTCTCCTGGGACACCTGGAGTTATCCATTGGCCAAGAATTCAGTCTGGAATCGCAGGACCGTCCGGCGCTGTTCATGTTCGACATCCAAGACGATCAAACTGAAAAACTGAAAGACTTCCTGGCGGAGACGAAAGTTCCGCTCCAGGCGCTTTCGCCCATGGTGCGCGGGAAGCTCGTGTCGGTGAACGCAGAGGCGTTCAAGAAAGAGAAACAAGACGCGCTCTTCGAGACCCGCGAAGAAGAAAACGAGTCACGCTTTCGGCAGCGGATGATGAACCTCAGCTGGGCGAGTGGGCTCAATCCGAGTGAGACGTTGGAAGAGGGAGTGGACTTCGCGGAAGCCAAAGTTCCTGAGGGTGAAGTGGCGCTGTCGCTGGAGAAAAGATTTGCGCAACGGCTGGGGATCGAGCTGGATGATCAACTGACGTTTGAAGTTCTCGGTGTGCCGATCACCGGCCGCGTGGTGAACGTGCGCAGTGTGAAGTGGACCAGTTTCCGTCCCAATTTCTTCATCACCTTTGCTCCGGGGGCCTTGGAAGACGCACCGAAGAGTTGGCTCGCGGCGATCGGACAAATGCCAGCACAAGAAAAAGTCCAGTTGCAGAATCAGATCTCGCGCAAGTTTCCGAACATCTCCTCCATCGACGTGGGGCAACTCGTGGGCCGGATGATGGAGCTTTTCACTCGCTTAAAGAAGGCCCTCCAGCTTATGGCGGTCTTCGCATTCCTAGTCGGTGTGGTGGTGGTGGGGGCGATGGCACAGGATCAGGTGCTGCGTCGTCAAAACGAAGTCATGCTGGAGAAAACACTCGGGATTTCTCCGTGGCGTGTCACGTTGATGGTCCTCGGGGAGTTTCTGGGCCTGGCGTTTGTCGCTTTCACGCTGGGAGGTCTCGCGGGAGCAGGACTTGCTGCCGTGCTGACGGTGGTGGTGTTCGAAGGAAATGTGATTTGGAGTGCATCGCTTCTACTCAGTATTACTTTAGGCGGAATGATACTGGTCAGCATTCCTCTTCTTTTGATGGCTAAAAAGATCTTCACGTGGCGCCCGGCTGGACTCCTCCAGCAGCCTTGAGATAAAATAAGGTGCACATTGCACAGGAGCGTTATGTTTGGAATCGACCTCAGTCCTGAGGGATTGCTGACATTTTTTTCGGCCTACGCTTACCAACCTTGGTTGGTTTACGGTTTCATTATCGTGTTCATGCTCGCCAGTTCTTTTGGATTTCCTGTTCCCGAAGAACTCGTTTTGATCAGCAGTGGTCTGGTCGCTTTCCTCGCGAAGAATCCCGATAAGTTCCCGCCACCCAGTCCGGATGCCGTTCCGGTGGATATGTGGACCTTGATGATCGTTTGTTTTCTCGCCGTCTTCTTGTCCGATTTTTTGGTCTACAGCATCGGCAAGTACCTGGGAAAATATCTCCTCAAGTACGCGTGGATGCAGAAGCAAGTAAACGGCAAAGCCTACGCCATGACACAGAAGTGGTTTGATAAGTACGGCACCTGGTGCTGCGGGATCTTCCGTTTCACGCCGGGTCTGCGTTTCCCCGGGCACATCTGGTGTGGCATGCTAGGGATCCCGGTCTGGAAGTTCGTGCTGATCGACGGTGCCGCCGCGCTCTTTTCGGTGCCGACGCAAGTCTACCTCGTGGCCACCTACGGTGAGCACATCATCGGTTACCTCCAGGAAGTGAAGTACGTCACTTTTGGCATACTCCTGGTGGCTTTCATCGTGTGGTTTGTTCGGAAGAAGATCAAAGAGCGCCAGGCGCCGTCTTCTGTTCCAGAAACCCCTCCGCTGCCGTAAAAATTTTCTTCCGGCGTACGGGGTCCATTTTATCAAGTGACCCCATGGCTGCTCCCATGCGCGCATTCTTCGTGAAGAACTCGCGGTGCTTTTCCATGAAGCGCCAGTAGAGGCCATCCATCACGTCACACCAGTCGCCGGCAGGGTAGTCGGACATTTTACGGATGTAGTTCGAGCCGCAGATGTAGGGTTTGGTGGCGAAGATGCCACCGTCGGAGAATTGCCCCATGCCCCACACGTTGGGCCCCATGACCCAATCCGCCGAGTCCACGAACATCTCCATGAACCAGCGGTACACATCGTGGGGGTGGATCTCACTCAAGAGCATCATGTTGGATAAAACCATCAAACGTTCGATGTGATGAGCAAAGCCCAGGCGCTGCGTTTTTTTAATCGCATCATCCAGCGGCACCACTCCGGTGGTACCCTCGTACCAATCTTTCGTGAGACGCCGCTTGTGCTGAAAGAAATTCTTCTCGCGCTGAATGCCGTCGTACTGGCGGTAGACTCCGTGGATGAATTCCCGCCAGCCGATCACTTGGCGCACGAATCCTTCGACGGAATTCAAAGGCATCTTTCGTTCCATGAGCTTCGGCACCTGGGCCATCAAAAGCTCCGGCGGCAAGAATCCGTTATTCATGTAGGGTGAAAGGATCGAGTGAAACACGAAGTCGTGCTCGCGCGAGAGGGCATCTTCGTAGTCTCCAAAGAGCTCCATGCGATGCTTGAAAAAATCTCCTGCCCAGTTTTTTGCTTCCGCTCGCGAGGTGGCGAGCCAGAAATTCGCGGTGTCTCCCGGGTGATCGGGAAACACAGCTTCCACCAATGCTGCCACTTCCTCAACCTCACGAGTGATCTCGGCCTGGGGCAGCGGTGGAGGAGTGATGTTCTTCGGGAGCTTTTTACGGTTATCCGCATCGAAGCTGTATTGACCCCCGAGTGGTTTGCCATTCCCGTCCATCAGGAGACCCGTTTTCTTGCGCTGGCCTTCGTAGAAGGTTTTCATGAACGGGCGGCGCGTGCCAGCGTTATAGGTGGCGAAGTCCGCGCGCTTGGTGAGGAACTTCGGACTGGCGAGCCAGTGGAGTTTGAGCTTGTGCTCTTTCGCAAACGTCTCGAGGCGCGTTTCAAAGAACATGTCGTCGACTTCACACAGTGTGAGCTCAGAAAGCTTGAGTCGATTCACCCAAGCCGATAGACGCTGGACGAAGGTTTCGTCGTTCAATTCATGATAGTGAACATCGAAGCCTTGGGCCTTCAGTTCTCCAGCAAAACGCCGCATGCTCGCGAGAAAAAAAACGAGTTTATGTTTGTGGTACTTGAAATGCGTGCAGAGCTCGAAGTCTTCCGCCATGAAGACGGGAAGCTTCGCGTGCTTGGTCCAGAAACTATCGGGAAAGAGCTGATCGCCGAGAATCAAAAGGCCGTGCATAAAACCTCACAGGAAGAGATCGCAGATCTCCTCGAGAGCGAGGGGGAATCCTTTGCGAAAATCCTGCAGATCATCCCATGTCAGCGTCTTCTTTTTCTCGATTTTGTCGCTGTTGTCCCAGGCGTGTCCAGGATGGGCCCAGTTCACTTGAGCGGTGAGCTGGATTTTACCTTTGTCGGCACTCAATTCAAGGATATCAATTTTGACCCGCGACACGATCGCCGGCTTGGCCTCGCGGGGAACATTCTTCGCTAAGGTTTTAACCGCTTCTTTAATCTGGGCATGTTGGGTTTTCAGGGCCTGTCCCATGTTCTCTTCGCGCCCCGTGAGCCACATGACCTGCCCCTGGCTTTCGATCTTGGGGTCGTTCAAGTAGCGATGGGCGAAGCTCTCGAGCGTGTGAATCATGAAAGCCGTCAGGGCCTCGGAGTTTTGAAAACTCGCGCGCAGCTTTTGTTCCCATTCTCTTTTGACCTCAAGATCGTTCATCTTCTATCCTCTAGGTATGAAGTGGCGCGAGCAGATTCCGGATTTCTATGTTGCCGAAGATTACCTTCCCCGAGAAGTGGCACGGAGTCATTTGCTGGAGATTTTACGTTTAGGCGAAGATAAGGAGCGCGGCTTCCATCACCCGGCACTGAAACCCAATCGTTTTCACGCGGCCCCACGCTATCCGGTGGATCATTACATGGGGCTAGGGCTTTACTGGGACCCACTGGACTACCTCTACCATGCGCGGATGGTGCACAACGGCCAGAAGCCCTGGCCACTCCCCGAATGGCTGGTCAAACTTTGCCACGAGGTGCTGGCGGAAACATTTCCGCAGCACACCACCTGGCGCGCCGAGGCTGCGCTGGTGAACTACTACACCACCGGCCGCAAGATGGGTCGGCACGTGGATAAAGAAGAGAAGGATCACCGCGCGCCGGTGGTTGGTTTTAACTTCGGCGGCACCTGCCGTTTCTATTTCAATGAAGAGAGTTTCCTGCTACCCGGCAATTCGGTGTACGTGTTTGGCGATTCTGCGCGGCTCATGCCCCATGGAGTAGGCGCGGCCTACAAGAAAAGCTTGTCCTGGGAAAGTTCGGGGATTCTGAAAGAAGGCGAGCGGCTGAACATCACGGTTCGGCAGGTAACCTAAGACTTCTTCGCGAAGGTCTCGCGGACCTTCACCAACATCTTCGCAAACACACTCAGCGTCGCCGGTGCCGTCTTCTCGGCGAGGCGGTGGAAGCGTTGATTGAGATCGGCTTCAAGTTCAATGGAGCGAGTGACGACGTAGCTCTTCGCCGCTTCCAGTTCGGCACGGCAGGTGAGCTCACCGGTAGCACGGAACTGCTGGAAGCTTTGGCGCAGGCTTGGATCAAGTTCGAGCATCCGCGCAGTCACAAAGTTTAACTGGCCGTTCATCAAGTCGGCGGCGAAGGGCTTGCCCGACTGGGGATTGAAATCATTCACGTCATCGAGCATCTGAAAGAACACGCCGATGTCATCACCCAGGCTGCGACAGGCATCGATCACCTCAGGAGGTTGACCTGCGAGCTTCGGTGGTACGAGGCAGCTCCACAGCATGAGGCTGCCCGTTTTTTTACGAGCGACGGTTTCGAGCTCGGCCCAGGTGGCCTGGCCGGCTTGCTTGAGGTGGGCCTGCAGCCACTCACCGTCGGCCAGAGCTTTAATCGCATCGGTGAGATCAGTGATGAGGTCCAAGCGGCCTTCACGCAAGAGATCACCGATCACGCGGGCCAAGAGAAAGTCGCCGGCCAGGATCGCTTGCGTGTTGGTGAAGCGCGAATTGATGGTAGGAATCTTACGGCGCTCACTGGCTTCATCGATGACATCGTCATGGACGAGCGATGCGGTGTGGGTCATTTCCACCGCACGGGCGTAAGGAACTAAGGTCTCTTCCGGGACTTCAAAGACCTGACCAAAAAGGAACACCAAAGCCGGACGGAAGCGCTTACCTGAGCTATCAAAAAGTGTGTTGAGTTCGCGAGGAAGGGTAGAAACGGTCTCGCTGGGGGCCAAATGGAAGTCGAGACGGGTGACCGCGTCGAGAATGTCTGAGCCTACTTTAAAACCTTGCACGGTTGCTCCCTTTTGCAGCGTCAGATTATGTGAAGTCTCTCTTCCTGGCCAGAGTGTAGAGGCTTTGTGAGGGGACTTAAAAGCCCTCCCTGTGGCACAATTCTATTCTACCCGGAGGTTTTATGCGTCTTTCAGCTATTTTCGCCTTGTGTATGCTTTGTCTGCCTGTTTGGGCCGCCTCTTTCCATGAGATTGTTGAAAAAGACATCGACGGCAAAGAAATCAAGCTTGATCAGTTTAAAGGTAAGGTGGTGCTGGTGGTGAACATCGCCAGCCAGTGCGGTTTTACCCCTCAGCTCGAGGATCTCCAGAAATTGCAGACGAAGTATGCTGCTAAAGGCTTCACGGTTTTGGGTGTGCCGTCGAACGAGTTCGGTGAACAGACACCCGAGAACGATCAAGGCATGAAGGAGTTCTGTCAGAAGAAATACAACGTGAATTTCCCCCTGCTCTCGAAGGGCAAAGTGAACGGCAAAGATCGCCGCGCGCTCTATGCCTTCCTCACTGCTAACGAAAAAACCAGCGACGACATCGGCTGGAACTTCGTGAAGTTCATGGTCGGGAAAGACGGCAAGATCCTCGACCGCTGGAGCTCGACGACCACGCCACTTTCAAGCAGCATCACGGGGACTTTGGAGAAAGCACTTAAGTGAGCTCTCTCGCAGTGGTAGGCGCCGGGGCCGGTGGCCTCAGCGCTGCTTTGCTGGCGCAGTCCGCTGGAGTGCGCACAACTCTCTTTGAAGCGCACCAGATTCCCGGCGGCTGCGCGAGCTGGTTTAAGCGCGGGCCCTTTAGCTTCGATGCCGGAGCGACGACGCTGAGTGGAATAGGTCCGGGGCGACCACTCACGCTGTGGTCTGAGCTCACCGGCGCTCCACTCGACCTTGTCGCCGCTGACCCCGGTCTCGTCTTTCATCTTCCGGGAAAAACATTCTATCGCTGGCGCGATCGTGAGCGCTGGCAATCTGAACTCGCGCGCGTCTTCCCGACACTTGATCACAGGACATTCTGGCAGGATATTGAGACGCTCGCGGAACGCGCTTGGGAGTTTCTGCCATACGTGGATGGGTTTCCTCCCACGCGGGTGAGTGATCTACGCCACCTACCCAATTGGCTGAAAGGCGCAGGCCTCTTGCCCTCTTTATTTCATGATCTCGAAACCTTTCGTCGGATGCGCCAAGGTGAATCGGCCGAACTGAGTCGTTGGTTGAATGCTCTTTGCATGATCTCGGCACAGAACGTCGCCCCGCAAGTGCCGGCGCTCATTGGTGCGCTCGCTCTGACCTATCCGAGTGAGACGTACATTCCACGCGGCGGCATGCAAGGCCTCTTTGAAGGATGGCTCAAACACTATCAGTCATTGGGTGGCGAGTGGCGGCCGGGCGAAAAAATCGAAGACCTGCAACGGCTGCAGCAAGACTACGGCCACGTGGTGATGAACACCACCAGCTGGAGCCTGGAGAAGCTGCTGGAGTTGCAGCCGACGTCACAGAACGCCTGGGGCGCGTTCACGCTCTACGCAGGTGTCCGACTCCAGACACCACAGACTCACGCATACCACCTCGTCATGCCCGCGCTAGACAGCGGCGTCGAAGATTACTTCGTCTCCTTCTCCATTCCCGAAGACCTCGCCCGTGCACCGAGCGGCTGGCAAACCGTCACGATTTCACAGCACACCCGTGAAGCGTCTTGGTATGGGTTACCGACAGAAGAGTACCGCGCTCGTAAAGCCGCTCGACTTCAGCAAGTCTGGGCGCATTTTCTAACCGAATTTCCCGGCGTGCTTGAGCAGAAATTTCTGCAGGCCGGGACGCCGAAAACGTTTGAACGCTACACCCATCGTCCGTTTGGACGAGTGGGGGGTCATCCCCATGCGTGGAATTTTCCTCTCTGGCGCTGGCCTTCGTCTCGACGCCGAGAAGATCTCACGCAACTCGGTGACACCGTCTTTCCCGGCCAGGGTATTGTCGCGGTGGTCAACGGGGCGCTGACTTGGTGGCGCGGTTCAGGACTTCATCCGGATCTCAAGCGGAACACTTGAGCGCAGGTTGAGGTCTCGCTGCGGGAAACTCATCTCAATCTGAGCTTCACGGTAGGCTTTCTCGAGAGCAAAGCGCAGATCACTGCGGCACTGTTGCAAGGACTCCACTTTGTCGGAGTCGGCCCAGAATTGCATTTTGAAAGATAAGGCGCTTTCGCCGAAGTCATCGAACATCACGCGGGCGAAGGGAGACTTCTCCACGAAGGGCATGTCCTGCATGATCTTCAGGGCGATGGTGCGAACTTTGTCGACGTCACTGCCGTAGGCCACGCCCACGCTTACTTCCGTGCGGACGATGGCGCTGCGATTGGTCCAGTTGAGCACGGGCTTTTCGAGGAACATGCTGTTGGGGACGATCCAGATCTTACTTTCTGGTGTGCGAATCCGCGTCGCGCGAGTGCCGATCTCGACAACCGAACCGGAGATGTTGTCGACCTCGATGACGTCGCCGATCTTCAGCGGCCGCTCCGCCATGAGGATCAGCCCCGAGATGAAGTTGTTCACGATGTTCTGCGATCCAAAACCGATACCGATAGCAAGCGCACCGCCCACGACTGTGAAGATCGTCAGCGGAATGCCCGCGATTGTGAGTGCCAGTACTACGAAGAGGGCGAGGTTGAGGGTGTAGATCAGCCGACGGTAGGTGTTCAGTACGGTGCGGTCCGGAACGTAGGGTTCCACGAGCTTCTTCATCAGGACGCGTGAAAGAATTTTTGAAGCGCGGTTGGCAAAGCCCAATAGAATCAAACCCAGCAGAATGTTGCCCAAGGACAGGCTGACGCCTTGGATCTTGAAGAGCTTGTGGTTCCACAGCATGGAGAAGGCTTTCAGGTGGTCGGCGAGTTCGGTGAGGAAGTTCATGGGGCTGATTATTGCTGGGCGCCCTCGCTTTTTCAACCTTGACCGTCTCGAACTCGTACTACAAGCTGCTAAAGAACTCTTTTAATTACGATGACTTCGCATGCGCCCTGAGTAAAAAAGCCAGGGGCCTGCTCGAACGCTAGCGTGCGGTCAGCTTGAAAGGTAGAAAGGCGCCCATGAAATGGCTGATTTTGATTTTGCTCGTCGCTTGCAACGGTGGAAAGGGCTCTGGCGCACAGCGGACTCCTGCAGTGGAGACTTCGCCACCGACGCCGCCGGTCACTCGTCCCCAGCCACGGCCTCCTGTTTCAACACGTAACTGTGCTCCCGGCGGCTTGCCGGAAGAGCATGTTCGCGCGGAAGATTATCTTTCATTTCCGAACTTCGGTTACCGCGGTGTAGGTCGCTGCCGCGGCCACGCCATCCTCACACAAAAACTTTTGCTGTTGCTTCGCTTTGATCCACGGCAGGGCACACTTTGGAACTGCGACACCGATCCGGTCGCTTGCCGCCAAGACATCCGTGCCGTGCTTGATGCGGTTGAAGACAACAAGGTCATCGTGGTGCCCGGCTTTAACACGCTCGCTGAATTTTCTGCTCATCCAGTCGTGGAAGCCATCATGCGCGCTCGCATCATCTCCTACGGCAGTCGGTACATGGCCAGTCGACTTCCGCTTCCCGGTGATGAAAGTCGCAGTGTCCTCGTGTTTAAAGAGGCCCTTCGCCGCGTGTCGCTTCACCAGATCCCCTACCTTGCTTTAAACGGCGTCGAAGTAGGAAACCACGGCGTGCTGGCGTACGCGGAGAATGAAAAAGACGGTAAGCAAGTGCTGTGCGTGCGCGACCCCAACATCGTGCCAGCACAGGGCCGTGAGGAATGTGACAACTACTTCTTCCAAGACGGCGACACGGTCCGCTACGTTCGTTACGAGCGCCCAGAAGACACCGTGACCATCGAACTCACGGACGACGAAGACCGTCGCACCAACGAGTACCGCCGCACTTTGTGCAAATAAGCTAGTTAGAGAACTGGGCTGTCGGTGAGTCCGTTCGGAACACCCTTAAAGATCACCGCACAAGCATTGTGCGAGTGCAACGACTCGAAATGCTCCAGAGACACGATCCAATCCGCGATGCGCACATCTTGATTGAACTCTTTAAAGATTCGTTTAGAAGCGTGTTCCACGAACATCGGATTTGAACCATTGAGAATCGCGAAGGCCTGTTCATCAATGCGTTTCACGAGACTCTGCGTCTCGGTAGGAATCGCGGTCCGCAAGAGCTCGATCAAATCTTCGATGCCGAAGGTTGCGTCTTTGGCGATCTTGATCTTAGCGGTGGCCCGTGAGCGCTGGCCATGGGCCACGCCGATGCCGTTACCTTCGTCTGTCACGCCGGCCGCGTAATCTGCTTCATACTGCTTGGCCATGGAGAGCGAGCAAGGGCAGGTCGAGGAGTACTCGTACTCGAGGGTGATGTAGCTCTCGAAGCCGCGCTCTTTGGTTTCGCGCGCCTCGACGATCGTGCGGTAGTACTGCCAGCCCCAGTTGTTACTCTTCAGCGACAGCTGTTTGACCGGATAGCTGAACTGAACTTTAAGAAAGGCCTCGTCGAGTTTGTCTTCGTGATCGTAGTCACGAAGATCCGTGCGGTAGCGATTCAAAACACCGCGGAAGAATTTCTGATTCACGGGAGCGTTGGCCGCTTCGTTTTGCAAAATAGAGCAGAGGCGGCTCATGTTGATGCCGGTTTTTCCGGCCGGGCAGTTCACGTACATGCTGGCTTCGCAGTCGTGATTCATCACGCTGCCATCGCGGTGCTTGAAGGTCAGCGGTACGCGGAAGCGATTGATTCCCACTCGAGGAATCGCGATGCCTTGGCGATCGGGAATTTTTTGGAAGTCGTTGAGTCCGGTGGCGTCCTGAACTTCGCAGTTCATGACTTTGTCCGTGACGGCCTGATCGATGATCTTTTCGTTCGCCATAATTTGTCCTCTTTATTGACTGCTCTCCCTTTATGCCTGCGTATGGCGGCCAGGGGGAGATAAAGTCGTGTTTGTCTTTGCCATGTCTAATGCTTAATGCAAAGCAATAATCGTTGTTGAGTTCATAATCCCAAGAAATCCGGATATTTTTGGCTTATTTCTAAATTCCACGTCTTTTTCAACATCTAACTTGCTGTTGAAAGCAACTTAACCCTAAAATACGTCAAACGTATGATTCAAACGATCGTTTGATTAAGGATATCTATGAAGCCTTTTTTGTGGCTCGCATTCTTCGCTCTCAACTCCTATGCCCAAGAGACGTTCAAACTAACTGAAAAAAATCTCGTGTCCCTTTCTCCCGAAACCTCGCCGCAGTGGGATTCCATCGAGGCGGCTTTCCTCACTTCCAAGGCGGAGTCGCAACAACTCCACGACAAGTTTCGTCCCGAACTTTTTGGCGAAGCCCAGTATGCCGAAACCCGCGAGCGTCCGATCATCCAATTCATCCCTGTGTGGAGCCCCACGAAGAACGCGCAGGTGGGCGTGCGCCAGGCCTTCCGTGGCGGCGTCTCCGTCAGCGCGGGAGTGGGGACCGATCAGCGCAGTGCCATGACGCCGTCGGGAACCTTCCGAGATGTGACCACCACCACGGCCCGCCTCGATCTCCAGGTGGATCTCTGGAAGGATCTCCTCGGGCGGCTGAGCAAGGCGCAGAGTGAGTCGGCTTCCTTTAACCAGGAGCGCGCGGAGCTCGAGCGCGACATCAATCGCAAGGCCTTTGCCGTCTCCATTCGTCGGACGTATTGGTCCTTGGTCGCCAACAATGAGCAGATCAAAGTTTATGCGGGCCTAAAGAATACCGCCGGTGAGCAACTTAAAGATGCCCGCGAACGGTTGCGTGCGGGCGTGACAGACGGCGGAGAGGTGGCGCGCTACGAAGCGCAGGTGGCTTCGCGCGAGGGCTCCGTTCTTTACTTCCGCTATCAACATGAAATTCTCGTGAAGCAGCTCAAGACGCTGCTGCCCGAACTCCAGTCGAAAGACATCGTGCTGGCCGACTACGACATCCCGGGCATGATCCAAACGGTGCTCGCGTGCACTGGTGTGATCGCATCGCAGCCGCAGGTTCCCCTCGACTTCACTCGCTACGACGAGGTCACCCAGCTCCTGCGCAAGACGCAGAAAGAGCAAGGCAAGCTTGCCTCAAGCTATGACAACGTGGATCTAAAGTTTGTTGGGTCGGTAAAATCCACCGGAGTTGGGAGCAAAGACAACGGCAATGGAGTGAACCAGGGCTCCTACGGATCGTCGTTCGATGACATGCAGGACCACAACCGCACGGGCTACTCCGCCGGCCTGCAGCTCGTGATTCCGCTTGGGAAGGCCGACACCCGCCAAACCCAAGAACTGCTCGCGCAGAAACGCTTCGATTCGCAGGTCGGTCAAAACGATGCCCTCCTGGTCAACACGCACCAGCAGCTGGTGAAAGTCATTCGGCTTCTCACGGACGTGGTGCGCGCGCAGAAAGAGAACACCGACGCGCTCGAGCGTCGTCTCGTCGTGCAGAACCGTAAGTTCCGCGAGGCGCGCTTGAGCGTGAATGATCTGATCCTCGATCAAGATGCCCTGCTGAACTCGAACCTCACGACGATCAGCACCCAGCTCGAAATCATCAACACTATCTTCGATTACTTGGTCGTCTTCACGGAGACTCCATGTGAGTTCAACAGGATTTAAGCCATGAAATTCTTCGTCGACTTTTTTATCCGTAACTACAAGCTCACCATCGTTTTGACGGGCTTCTTCATCATCATGGGGCTGCAAGGTCTCGCGCGCATGAAGGCCGAGTCGTGGCCGCAGGTGGATTTCGCCATGGCGACCATCGTCACTCAGTACAAAGGCGCATCTCCGGAAGACATCGAAGCGTTGATCACCAAGCCGATCGAAGATGAGATCCGGACCGTCTCGGGCCTCAAAGATGTGAAATCCATTTCGCAGACGGGCCTCAGCAACATCCTCGTGCGCATCGACATGGACAACGTGGATGAGCGCGAAGTGATGGACGACCTCCAGAAAGCCGTTCAGCGCGTGTCGAAATTTCCCACGGACCTTGAGCAGCGTCCCGTCTTCGTGCAGATCAAGTCCGACGAGTTCCCGGCCATCGAGATCGCCGTGGTGGCCTCCGGGGACAATCGCCTGCGGGATCGCATCGCCGATCTCTTGAAGAGTGAGATCGAAGACCTCGACGAAGTCAAAGACGTGCGCCCCATCGGCTACCGCGAGCGCGAGTTCACGGTGGAACTCGATCTGCGCAAGATGGATCAACTCCACATCGGCGTTCCTGCGGTCTTGAGCAAGCTCCAGCTGCGAAACATTTCGTTACCTGGTGGTGACATCAAGAGCGGCGGGCAGAAAGATCTCGTGCGGCTCGATGCCAAAGTCCGCGACGCGGGAGAGCTGGGAGACATCGTCGTGCGCTCGAACTTCACCGGCCAGAGCGTAAAACTGAAAGACATCGCCCGGGTGATAGACGGGGCGGAAGAGCCGCGGACCCTCGCTGGCTACGAGGGCAAGGGGTCGGTGAACCTCGTCGTCAACAAGAAGGGCGGTTCCGATACGTTGGACCTTGCTCGCAAAGTGCACGAGATCGTCGGTCACTATAAAAAGACGTGGGACGGTCAGGCCGAGTTCGTCATCTACAACGACGAAGGCAAAAAAGTAGAAACGAAGCTTTCGACCCTGGCTTCTAACGCCTGGTCCGGACTCGTTCTCCTCGTGGTGTTCCTGATGATTTTCATGCCCGGCTGGATCGGCGCCATGGCCGCACTCTCACTTCCCATCGGAGTCATGACAGTTTTTGGTCTGATGCCGAGCTTCGGCCTGAACCTCGACTCGATCTCGATCCTGGCCTTCATCATCGCCATGGGGAACCTGGTCGATAACTCCATCGTCATCAGTGATAGTTTCGTGGATCTGCGGCGCAAGGGGATGGCCATCGTTCCCGCCGTGCAGAAGTCCGTCATGGAACTCTGGGCACCGATCACCGCGACCGTGCTGACGACGATCGAGACGTTCCTTACGATGCTGGTAACGAAGGGGGTTCTCGGAAAATTCATCGCGCCGATCCCGATCGTCGTGACGCTTGCGCTGCTCGTGTCCCTGGTGGAGTCCTTCTTCTTGCTTCCCATGCGCCTGGTGATCGTGGGCCATCGCGTGAAGCAGACGAAGGCCGGCGAGTCCCATTGGTTCGATCGCTTTAAGCTCAAGTTCGAAGTTCTCATGCGCTGGGTGGTGGAGCACCGCTACCTCACGGTGGGTGGTTGCTCGGCGTTGATCGTCGGAGCGTTTCTGATGATGATCTTCGGCAACAGATTCATTCTCTTTCCCGCGGACCAGACGGAGATCTACATCGCGCGGGTCGAATCGCCGAAAGGCACGCCGCTGGAAACGACGCTGGAGAATGTGGCCGCGCTGTCCAAAGATGTGCGCGCGCTCGTGCCCGATTGGGTGAAGTTTGTGACCGCCAAGGCCGGCTCTTCGAAAGTCAGCGGCGACGATCCCAAGGGCGGAGAAGGCGATTCACAGGGACTCGTGATTCTTTACGCGTCGGACTTCGCGAAGTTTGGTGTGCCCCATACCGAATTCTTAAAAAAGTTGCGCACGCTTGATGTGAAACGGTACGGGAGCGTGACGTTTGAGGAAATGATCAATGGCCCGCCGGTGGGGTCGCCCATCAACGCGACTTTCCGATCGAACGATCCGGTTCAGCTGCAGGCGGCGATCGCTCATCTGAAGAACAAGATTGCACCGATGCCCGGGGTGATCGACCTGAAGGTGGACGACTTTGTTGATGCGGATGAAGTCATGGTGAAGCTTGACTACGTCGATGCCGATCGTCGTGGCGTGAGTGTGTCCGAAGTGGGCACGACGGTCCGGGCGGCCCTCGGTGGCATCTTTGTCTCCGACGTGACGCTGAATAATAAAGAAGTGAACCTGAACGTGAAGTTCATGGACGACTACCGTCGCAAAGAAAGCGATCTCAGTGCCATCAAAGTCACCGATGGACAAGGCAACTTGCTGCCACTGGGAAGCATCGCTAAGTTCGAAAGCAGACCGGGAACTCCGCAGATCAAGCGCTTCGATTTTAAGCGTGCCAAAACTCTCGTCGGTGGGGTGGACGAAGCGAAGACCACGGCTTTCGATGTGAACAAGGTGCTGAAGGAAGAGTGGACGCTGGTGCGGTCGCAGTACCCCGAAGTCTCCCTCGTTTTCGGTGGCGTCGAGGAGAGCACCCAGGACAGCATGCAGTCGCTCTTCGATGCTTTGATCCTGGCGTTGATCGGCATCTTTGCCTTGCTGGTGTTCATGTTCCACTCCTTCCTGCGTCCCTTCATCATCATGATGACCATTCCGCTGGGTCTCATCGGATTCTCCGTCGCGTTTTTCCTGCACGATCGACCGGTTTCGTTCATGGCGCTGATCGGGATCATCGGGCTCACGGGCATCATCGTGAACTCCGGGATTGTTCTGATCGAGTTCATCGAGATCGCGCGGCGTGAAGGCATGGCACTGAATGAGGCCTTAGTGAAGGCGTCGAGCCAGCGCTTGCTGGCCGTCGTCGCGACAGCGTTCTCGACGATCTTAGGGTTGTTCCCCACCGCCTATGGCATCGGCGGCTCAGACGACATGTTGATTCCTATTACTCTTGCGATGGCGTGGGGGCTGACTTCCGGGACACTGCTTACTTTGATTTTTATCCCGCCGGCCTACGCGATCCTGGAAGACTGGGTGGCCTTCCTCAAGCGGCTCCCGTTGTTTGGTAAGATGATGAGTGCCATGGGAAAAAATGAGGATGTGGTATGACCGAGACGCAGCTTCATGAGACGAAAGAAAAGATTCTTCATACGGCACGCGCCCTCTTTGCGAGCAAAGGGTACGAGGGGGCGTCGGTGCGCCAAATCGCCGCAGAGGCCGGAGTCAACATCGCCGCCGTGAACTATCATTTCATGAGCAAAGAGAAACTGTTTCTACAAGTCATCGAGCTCGTGTTCAGTGAGACGAGCCAGCACATTCGAGAGCGCCGCAACGAGCGACCTGAAGAGAAAGTGGAAGACCTGGCGGTGTGGATCTTCGGCTACTTCCTCGAACGCTCCGACATTCTGCGCTCGGTGTTTCAGATGCTACTCTCGGAGAAGGGCTGGGGGCCCGAGTCGGAGTGCGGGGACGACGATGAGAAGTTTGGTCCACCCGGCGGACTGGCGCTCGCCGAAGCGATCCAGCACGATCTTGCTCGTGAAATCAGCGAAGCCAACATGTTCTGGGCGGTGAAGATGATTTTCTCCAACGTTGTGCATCTGGCGCTGATGTATTCCAACCATTTTTGCCAGCTTCCTCCTGAAGAGCAGGAGTTTCATGATCGAGCGACCCTTGAGGCCGACATCAGACGTTTGGCACGGGTTGTGTTGAAGGATCTGTAGGACTGTCTAAAGATTTGACAGTATTTCAAGACCTTGCAAAGTATTTTTGCAGGGCAACATCTTAAATCTACTTACATTTTCATTATTCTTGAGCGTTTAGCCCGGTTTTTGCATGCAGAACCGTGCAAAGGATTTTTGCGACTTGGCCTAAACGGATTTGGGCGCCATAAGGGGAACCTCATGCGCCTGTTTATTGCTACTTTTTTGATGATCGTTTCTGCGAGCGTAGCCCACGCCCAGTCGACGTTGACTCAGAACTTAACCGCCCAGAAGTTGCCAAAGGTCTCCGGCAACATGGGTGTCGGTTATAACTCAAATTTTGCTCGTCAAAACACCAGCGATTCTGAGCAATCAATCTCCGGCGATATGACTCTCAACTATCGCGTTTCCGGCGCGAACTTGATCCGCGGTTATTTCGGCGGCCAAAAAGAAATCACGCAGGGTCAGGAGTGGAGTCCAACGGATGGTTTTGCGGCGTGGGTTAATAACGCTTTCTGGGGTAGGCACGGTCGCGTGACCATTGGTCAGCAGGTGCGTTTGCATGCTCCGTTCAGTAAAGAGTCTCGCCTGCGTGATACCAAGTACACTGGTGTCAGTTTGATCCCAGTTTTCCTGGTCAGTGTGACCCCAGCGGTGCTGTTTATCTACCAGCCCAACGCTTCGAAGAGCTTTCATACCTATAAAGTCAATAAAGAGGGCAACCTCAACGCGGAGTATGGTCTTTCGCACACGGCCGCGGTCGCCTGGAGCATCACCGACCACGTCTACTTCCAGCCGACGTTCATCTACCGCAACTCTTGGAGCTACGGCGGTACGTCTCGGAACCCGTCTTACGCCGCTGCTGGCGAACTTGGTTACTCGTTCACTAGCGGATTAACTCTCGCCACAGGTTGGACAAACGAGCAGTCGATGCGCCGTTTTGAAAACGGTGCAGATACGACAGTAAAACCATTCGATAACAACACATCCACATTCTATACATCACTGTATTGGGTATTTTAGGAAGAAAGGGGAAGGGACATGAAAAATTTGAATTTGCTCACACCGGTACTTCTACTCGCTGTTTTTGTCGCCAGCTGCGCCAAAGAGAAGGAGTACGAAGAAGTGTACAAAGAAAGTGTCTCGTCGAAGGCTCAGATGCCGTGCCAAGACCCGAACGATCCTTGTATCTACGTTCCTTCTGTAGGTGACACACCTAAGGACGTGACGGCCTCTCGTTCTTACTGGATGGGCGAGCAGAAGCTTGTGACCTTCAAGTTCGAAGAGAAAAAACTCGTCGTCGAAGAGCTTCCTCGCGAAGACCGCTTCTCGGGCAACCGCAACAACTTCAGCCCGGTGATGGAGTTCGCCATCGAACACAAAGACTACCGCTGTAAGGAAGACCAGTTCGGCGACTGTGGCAACACGGAAGAAGAAGTGAACGACAAGCCGTGGGACCAGAAGAAGCACGCCAAGATCGACTTCGGTTCTTTGGAACTCGTCGAAACGAACACCCTGCCCGAGCAGCTCACCAACGCGTTCGGGAAGTGCTACGGAGCTGGCAAGACCATCGTCAAAGACGTGAAGATCGAGAAAGACGCCGTCAACATCCACATCCAGAAAACCTGGAAGGCCGACATCGCGTGTGCCGACGTTGAGACCTTTGCGGACCTTCGCAACATGGCGTTCACCGTGAACTACTTCTACTCCTTCGCGAAGCTTTCGACCGTCGCGAACAAAGACTACAAGGCCGTCAAGTACCCGTTCGAAGACCAAAACAGTTTCGGCTACTTCACCACCGACGTGATGAAGCTGACGGCCGATAACCGCACGACGATTAACTCGAAGCAGACGTTCATGAATCGCTGGAACCCCGCGCGCAAGGAAGTCGTCTACTACCTGAACGACGCGTTCTACAAGCCGGGCATGGAGAGCGTCCTCTCTTCAACGCAGCAAGCGATCACGACCATCAACAACTCTTTTGAACACGCCGGCGTGGACATGAAGATCAAGTTGGAAGATGGCCGCGGCAAGAACATCGGTGACGTCCGGAACAACTTCATTATCCTCGTTGACGACCCGCAGGCCTCTGGCGTCATCGGCTACGGCCCGTCAATCGCGAACCCACGCACCGGTGAGATCGTGAAGGCACAAACCGTGATGTACTACGGCACGATCCGCAAATACATCCAAGACACCTACGACGAACTCCTCGAGGAGCGCGCTCGTAATGAAGAAGCCGCAGCTTCTGCAGCCGTCGCACGTAACACGCAGATCACTCCGAACGCCCCAGCGACCGCTGAATCAGCTGAACGCTTGAGTGCTCAGCGCAGTGTCATCTCACGCCTCCAGTCGGCCGTGAGCCCCATCGCTCAACGTCCCCTGGGCCGCATCAACCGGAACCAGTTGATGAGCCTGAACGTGAAAAAAGAAATGTTCAAGTCGAGCCGCAAGGTTGAGCTGAGTCACTGGATCAACCAGTTGAAGAATCCGCAGGACCTCACCGATTCTCAGATCGCGAAAGCGAAGTTGAACATCATGAGCCACCAGTGCTTCTACCACACCAGCATGGTGAACTGGAACGACGCTCTCGGTGACAGCATTTCGGCCGCAGCCCTTGGCATCGAAGCGCTTAAGCCATGGAACGATCTGTCTGACGCCGAGAAAGAGAAAGTCATCACCGTGTTGATGCCCAACGTCTGGGTACCAACCTTGGTTCACGAGTTCGGCCACAACTTGGGTCTTCGCCACAACTTCTCGGGCTCTGAAGACAAGGCGAACTACTTCTCAGCCACGGAACGCGCATCTCTCGGGATCAAGCGCGACGTGACTTACTCGTCAGTCATGGACTACGCCGGAACAAGCTTGAACCAACTGCCGGTCATGGGGAAATACGACTTGGCAGCCTTGAGCTTCGGCTACAACCGCGAAGTCGAATTGAAAGACGGCTCGAAGCGCGTCTTGAGCAATGACCTCACCCTCGAAGACCTCAAGAAAACGGGCGAAGACGAGCAGTTGAGAAGCTTCCAGTTCTGCACCGACGAGCACGTCGAAGTGAACCCGGGCTGTAAGCGCTTCGACGACGGCTCTGGCTTGAAAGAGATCGCGCTTAACTTCGTGAAGAACTACAAGGAGAACTACGCAAAACGCAACTTCCGGAACAACCGTGCGAACTTCAACTCGTACGACGGTGACGTGAGCTACTACTTCGGCGTGGAGTACACGTTCGAAGGCCTGCGCCGCTTCTTCGAAGTCTACGACCGTCTTTCGAACCTCTACCCATGGTCGACCACCATCAACTGGGAAGAAGAGATCGCCAACGCTCCGGAAGAGTCTCGTGAAAACCTACGCTCGACCCGTGACTTCTTCGTCGGCCTGAAAGATGCCGCGCAGATTGCGGCCGACTTCTACGTCGAAGTGCTGAGCACTCCCGATGTCCACTGCGCAATCGCCAACACGACGACCGGTCGTTTGGCAGGAATTCTTCCTCTAAAAGATCTCGCCAACGGTGACGCATCGTCGTGCTTCAGCGATAAGATTCAACTGGCCGCCGGCTTCGCTTCAATCGGCGAAACGGGCAAGTTCTTCAACAGCCAACGCTTCGAAGAAACGTTGCCAGGCGAACTGAACGCGGATCCATCACAGATTTCTGTCCGTGGTATCTGGGCCGATAAGATCCTTGCGTCGGAGTACCTCACGAAGCGCGTCCTTGGTATCAGCACCTTCGATGACTACCGTGGTAACTTCTTGGACTACCCAGCTTTCGGTGACAAGGTTCGCAGTACGGTCCTTGGTTTCATGACGAACTCACTGGAAGTCGAAGCAGAGTTCAAGCTTGCC
The DNA here is from genome assembly GCA_027486525.1 of Pseudomonadota bacterium. GTDB lineage: Bacteria > Bdellovibrionota > Bacteriovoracia > Bacteriovoracales > Bacteriovoracaceae > UBA6144. The sequence continues at coordinate 1,711 of JAIXOY010000290.1, read as the reverse complement.
GATGGTTCTGTGGCGAAGATCCCTCACGTCTTCGACATCCCGACCACGCACAAGATCAAGCGCTCTTTCCACCAGGGCCTGAACCGCTACCTGGGTATGAACAAGATCGAGACAGATTTCCGTCAGATCATGCTTCCGTACGTAAAGAACTCAGTGCTCCAAGCTGAAGACCGCATCAACAACCTGGGCTTCTACAACGCACTGGAAGTGTTCCAGTCTGACATCGACTCGAACTTTAACCGTGACCGGATTGAAAAATCGTTGGACTTCAAAGACGCAAACGGTGGATTGGTTTACCGCTTCTCTGCAACGAAAGAGAACACGCTTGCCATCGAAATGATGAACATGCGTGAGATCCGCCAGGCGCTGGAGAAGTTCGATCCGAAAGCGATTCAACAGGTTTACCAGATGCGTGTTCAAAACAAAGTTCCGGAAGCTATCCCAGAAGCGTTGAAGCCGCTCTTCGACATGCCACTGGAAAACTTGCTCGCCTTCTTGCAAGGAGCATTGCCGGACGATGCGAACATGTTGGAAGTGTTCTTGATCCTTCGCCGCTCATAAAATGAAAAGGGCCCCGAAAGGGGCCCTTCTTTATTCTGCTAAGTCGATTCCTGCATCATCTGTTCCCACACCATTCTGAGATCGAGCTTCGTTTCCATGCGCTTGAGCGTTTGGAAGACGCCGCCAAGTTTGCGGTGCAGGAAGATCAGGTCTCGTGGTGGTGGACTGAATTTCAGCGCCTTCGCGAAGGCCAGTGAGGCGTCCTTGGAATTCTGCGAGTAAGTTTCCGTCGCAAAATCGAACATGCCCACGTGCCGGAAGGGGGCGATCACCACGTCCATCATGTGGAGATACGCTTCCTGCGCCTCGGTTTCTTCGCGCGGATCGAGGAGACCAAAACTTTGGGACACGGTGATGAGTTCGTGTTTGCGGCGATGCATGGAATGGGAGAGCACCTGGCGGTAGGTGGTGCGAAACTCCTGCGAGTAGGTCTTGCAGGCGCCGAAATCCAGCACCACCAGCTCGCCGCTCGGTGCGACGAGGAAGTTGCCCCAGTTGGGATCGGTCTGCACCAAACCACAGGCGAGGTACTCGTGCAAAAAAAGACTCATCATGCGCTCGCCGAGGAGCTGTTTTTCATCCGTGCTTGCGTGCTTGACCCAGTCTTTGATTTTTTGGCCCGGTTGGAAATCCATCGCTAAAACACCCGGCGTACAAAGTTCCATGACGGGAGCAGGGACAAGGTAGCCGCCCAGTTGCTGGAAATTGTCGCGGTACTGCTGCATGAAGCGCGCTTCAGCGAGGTAGTCGGTTTCTTGATGGAGAGTCTGGCGGATCTCCTCGAAGAGAGACCCGAGCTCGGTTTTCTTGCGAGTCATGACGAGAAACTTCTCTACTAAGCTTTTGAGTAGCGCCACATCACTGTCGATGGTTTGCGCCACACCAGGAAATTGGACTTTGACGGCGATCTTTCGTCCCTGCCACGTTCCCGTATGAACCTGGCCTATGCTGGCGGACGCGAGTGGCTCGGGGGAGAGCTGCTCGAACTTTTTAAAACGCTCTTCACCCCAAGCTGCGAGCAAGAGCCGTTCGATCTCCGGAGTTGCGAGGGGATCGCCATCGGACTGTAGGCGCGAAAGGATCTCGACGACTTCAGGGGGAAAAAGATCGTTGCCTTCCAGCCCTAAAAGTTGGCCGGCCTTCATGGCAG